>DATMXY010000001.1:0-8347 GCA_035561275.1 Anaerovoracaceae bacterium
ATATACTATCAAGCTATTCAACAGGAGGAGGAAAATAGTTGATTTTTAGAATCTTTTTATGTATTGGATTGGTTATATCGATAGCAGCAATCAGCATTGCTTTTTCGTTTGTGATTGATATCGGATTCCCGTCGCACCACATCAAGAACAACAACATTGAGGGAATCCAAGCCCAACTTACCGGCGCCGGGGGTTCAATCTTGCCAGACGACGAAAATGTGATCTTTGATACCATTATAAACGATCAGACTGATAACATCATCTATAATCCCGCTACGGGAGCATTTACGATCACCCGGGCGGGGAACTATTATGTCAGCTGGTCGGTGGCGACCGACGGAGCGGGTCCCGCCATTAATGTAACCTATGCAGTCACAGTAAACGGGCTGCCTTTTGCAGCAATGTCATCGCCGATCGTATCCGGAGAGCTTTCCGGAGAAGCGCTGGTAACTGTTGAGACCGCTCCTGCCGTTCTCACACTTGTGAACGTCACGGGCGAAGACGTATTTGTACCGTTAACTCCGGTTCAGGCAAATATAGTTATTCTCAGATAATGAAAGTTAACATTCTTTAAGACGCCACAATAGGCATTAAAGTGCTCAATATACGCGAAAGGCCCGCAAATGCGGGTCTTTCGCGTATATCAGCTGTTTCGGTCGGTTTCATGAAGGGTCTTTAAATTTCCGATCTTCTGACTGCGCTGCTTCAGAATCTCGTTGATCTCTTCCAACCTGATCCCTTCGTTGACCATCAGCACCGTCAAATGGTACAAAAGGTCGCAGATCTCGTTTTTCACGTCTGTTAAAGCCGCTTCCCTCATGTTCTCGCCTAAAGCGGCGACATTTTTGGCGGCGATAATGACCTCGCTGCATTCTTCCCCGCATTTTTTCAGGATCTTGTCCAGTCCCTTTTCAAAGAGATAGCAGGTATAGGAATTTTCGGCAAAATGAGTACGGCGGTCCAGGACAACCTGATAAAGCTCCTGCAGGGCGTCAGGCTCAGCGGCGTCAGACTCGGAGGCGCCGGTTTCGGCACCGTCGGGCCCGGAAGCAGACCCTGACGTAGGTTCTTTAAAGACCGGCTCCTGATAAAAGCAGGCTTCATTTCCCGTATGGCAGGCGGGCCCCGTCTGTTCCACCTCGATCAGAAGAGTGTCGTCGTCACAGTCGCCCGTAATTCTGACCACCTTCTGGACATGGCCGGAGGTCTCTCCCTTGTTCCAGAGTTTGTTTCTGGAACGGCTGAAAAACCAGGTGTATCCTGTCTCTATGGTTTTTCTCAGGCTTTCCTCATTCATATAGGCCAGCATCAGTACTTTCCGCGTGCTTTTCTCCTGTATGACCGCGGGAATCAAAGGCGCCCCGGCAAAAAATTTCGATAGATCCATGTTCCACTCTCCTGTTTTATATAGGTTGCGCCGCTCTTATTACAGCATCCGCACCGGAATGCCGTTCTTTTTCAGCGACCTCTTGACCTGATTCACCGTCAGCTCGCCATAATGGAAAATGGAGGCTGCCAGCGCCGCGTCTGCGGACGTCCTCTGAAATAATTCTGTAAAATGGGGCAGCAGGCCGCCGCCGCCGGAAGCGATCACCGGTATGTTCACGATATTGCAGACGGCGTTGAGCATATCCGTGTCAAACCCATTCTTTGTGCCGTCGGCGTCCATCGAGGTCAGCAGGATCTCTCCGGCGCCCAGTTTTTCCGCCTCCGCAGCCCATTTTACCGCGTCGATACCCGTATCGATCCGGCCGCCGTTAACATACGCGTTATATTGATCCGTCGCGACTTTCTTCGCGTCGATGGCCACAACCACGCATTGACTTCCGAACCGGGAAGCCGCCTCGGAAATGATGGAGGGATCCCGGAGCGCGGCCGAATTCACCGAAACCTTGTCGGCGCCCGCCAGAAGCAGGTCCCGGAAGTCGTCGGCGGTGCGTATGCCTCCGCCCACGGTCAGCGGTACAAAGACATTCCTGGCCGTTTTACGCACAACTTCCAGCATGGTGCCTCTCCCCTCATGGGTGGCCGTAATGTCCAGGAACACAATTTCATCCGCGCCCTGCTTGTCGTATTCAATGGCGCACTCCACCGGGTCGCCCACCTCTTTGATCCCTATAAAATTGATTCCTTTTACCACTTTGCCGTCCCGTACGTCAAGGCAGGGTATGATCCGTTTTGCCAGCATGGCCGTTCTCCTTTGTCAATCTCTGCAGTATGCGACCGCTTCTTTCAGGGAAAGGGTCCCCTTGTAGACGGACTTTCCGCAGATCGCTCCGTAAAGCCCCATTTCCTTTAAGGCCGCGATATCCTTCATGGTATGGATCCCGCCGCTTGCGACGACGTCGCAGCTTACCGCGCCATTGATTTCTCCGAGCTGCTCCAGGTTCGGTCCTGTCAGGGTTCCGTCCTTTGAGATGTCGGTAAAGATGATGTAGTTCACCCCGGCGGCTTCCATCTTCTTTGCCAGGTCAAGGTAGGCGATGCCGCTGTCCACGAGCCAGCCGCCGCCGGAAACCATCCCGTTTCTTGCGTCGATTCCCACTGCGATCCGCTCTCCGTATTTCTTCACGGCGTCCCTGACCAGGTCCGGATCGGAAATGGCGGCGGAGCCGATGATTACACGGGAAACTCCCCGCTCCAGATAATAATCGATGCTTTCCATGGTCCGGATCCCGCCGCCCAGCTCCACCTTGAGGCCGGTGCTCTGCGCCACCCGAACAAATATCTCACTGTTTTTCAGGCTCCCTTCCTTCGCTCCATCCAGATCCACCATATGGATCCACTCTGCGCCCGCCTCCTGAAAGGCGAGGGCGGTTTCCAGCGGATCCCCGGCCACCTTCTCCGCGGTGGCAAAGTCGCCTTTGGTCAGCCTCACGCACTGTCCGTCCTTTATATCAATAGCAGGCAGTATGATCATTTCAGTCCTCCCGACTGTCGGTCGCAATAACTCTATTTTAGTTCGCCAAAATTTTTCAATAATTTCAGGCCGATCTCCCCGCTCTTTTCCGGATGGAACTGGGTCCCGTAGATATTGCCCCGGAAAACCAGGCCCGGGATATATTGCCCGTATTCGCTGTAAAGGGAAACGTGCCGCTTCTCTGTCTCCGCCCGGTAGGAATGGACATAGTAGAACCGGTCTCCTTCCCTGATTCCTTTTGACAGCGCGCATTCATTTTCAAGATTCACGTCGCTCCAGCCCATATGGGGTATTTTCAGCCCAGGCGCCACGATCAGCCGGACCTCTCCCGGGATCAGCCCGAGCCCTTTTACGGTCTCAAACTCGTGGCCGTACCCGAAGAGCATCTGCATCCCCAGGCAGATCCCCAGCAAGGGCTTTTTCCCCGCTTCTTCAATAATGGCTTCCGTCAGTCCGGAGCGCTCCAGCATCCTCATGGCGTCGGGAAAGGCCCCCACGCCGGGCAGGATCAATTGATCCGCGTTTCTGATCTCTTCCGCAGAGGCGGTTATGACGTTTTCCATACCCAGGAAATCAAGCGCGTTTTTCAGGCTGAACAGATTTCCCGCTCCGTAATCGATAATGCCTATCATTCCGGTATTCCTTTCAAATCGGCTTGCGTCAGAGACTGGCGCCGCCGTTCACTATCCCTACAGGCTGCCCTTGGAGGACAGGACCTCGCTTCCTTCGATCTTTACCGCCGCTTTCAACGCGTGGGCAAAAGCCTTAAAAATCGCCTCCGCCTTGTGGTGGTCGTTCTTTCCGTAAAGCAGGTTGATATGCAGCGTGACCAGGGCGTTCATGGCAAAAGCCCTGAAAAATTCCTCCACCATGGCGGTATCCATATCCCCCATGCGGAAGTCGCCGAATTCCGCGTTGAAAACCAGGTACGGCCTGCCGCTGACGTCGATGGTACAGGAAGCCAGGGCTTCATCCATGGGAATCGTAAAGTTCCCATAGCGGGCGATACCTTTTTTATCGGAAACAGCGTCGGCAAAGGCCTTGCCCAGTACGATACCAATATCCTCGATGGAGTGATGGCAGTCAACACACAGGTCCCCGGCGCAGGTGAGCGTCAGGTCAAAACCGCTGTGAACAGCGAAGGCGGTCATCATGTGATCAAAAAATCCGACTCCGGTGCTGATCTGATTTTTTCCACTGCCGTCAAGGTTTAAAGTCACCTCGATGTTTGTTTCTTTTGTTTCTCTTTTTATGTATCCCTCTCTCACGGCGATACCCTCCTATAGTATTTCAGCAAGGGCCAGGATCAGAGCTTCATTCTCTTCATCGGTCCCCGCGGTTATCCTGAGATAATTTCCGAGCCTTCGGACGATAATGGACCTTTCTTTCAGTGCATCAAAAACAGATTCGGCGTCCGTCAGCTCTATAAAGACAAAATTCGTATCGGGTTTCACGATTCTCTTAACGCTGTTCTTTCCTTCAAACCGCAGCAGGTCCTGATACAGGCGGTCCCTCGATCCTTTGATCTTCTTCACGGCTTCCTTGATATAGTCCGGGTTTGAGAAGATCACACAGCCGGCGGCCTGGGTCAGCGCGTTGACATTGTACGGCGACCTGACGGCGTGCAGCGCCCGGACGATCTGCTTTGAGGAAACGGCAAAACCAAGACGTACCGCCGCAAGGCCCAAGGCTTTGGAGCATGTTTTCAGCACAATCAGGTTATCATATTTATTTGCATCCTTTATGACGGCCTGATCGGAAAAATCCATGTACGCTTCGTCGATGATGACCAGGGCGCCGGTATTCTCCACGATCCGCAGCACTTCTTCCCTGGGCGTCACCAGCGATGTGGGGCTGCAGGGGTTTGAGAGCAGGATGGCGGCGGGATCGTATTTTTTAACGGCCTCCAGAACGGTTTCTGCCGTCAGAACGAGATCTTCCCCTTTCTCCGCGACGCAATTTGTCTTTTCAAAAATTTCTCCGTAAAATTTATACATCGAAAAATCCGGGGAAAAGGTGAGCAGCCTGTCTCCCGGCCTTAAAAACGCGCCCTGGATCACGGTGATCAGCTCGTCGGAGCCGTTTCCCGCGACGACGCAGGCCGGATCGACCCCGTAATATTGCGCGAATTTCCCACACAGTTCCGATGCCATGGGATCCGGGTAGCGGTTGAATTTTACGCCGTAGACTGCGGACAAAAGCTGCTCCCGGAAAATTTCGCCGGGGTCGATGAAGCTTTCGTTGGCGTCCAGCCTGATTTTGTAATCTCCCGTTATGGCGTCATAAGGGACCAGATTCTTCACTTTATCATTTAATTGATATGTCATCTTGTTCAAACCTCACTTTGATGGAATTTGCATGGGCTCCCAGCCCTTCCTTTTCGGCGATGGCGATGATGTCCTCCCGGTCCTCCGCCAGGGCTTCCCTTGTATAAAACGTATAGCTCATCTTTTTGAGAAAGCTGTCAACCCCCAGCGGGGAGGCAAACCTTGCCGTTCCCGACGTGGGAAGCACGTGGTTGGTGCCGGATAAATAATCTCCAAGGGGTTCCGGCGTATATTCACCGCAGAATACGGAGCCGGCATTTTTGATCCGAGGGAGGTACTGCACGGGATCTTTCAGCATAAGCTCCAGATGCTCCGGAGCGATGGCGTTGGCCAGCCGTATCATTTCCTCCGTGTCTTTGCAGATGACGACGGCGCCGAACTCCGCCAGGGATTTTTTTATGATTTCGTTTCTGTCCAGTTTCCCAATCTGGATCTCGATTTGCCTGACCGTCTCGCGGGCGATTTTTTCACTGACTGTGAGCAAAACCGCCGACGCCATGGGATCGTGCTCCGCCTGGCTCATGAGGTCCGCCGCGATATAGGCGGGATTTGCATCTTCATCGGCCAGGATCAGGATCTCGCTGGGCCCGGCGATCATGTCGATATCCACCTGCCCGAAGAGGAGTTTTTTTGCTGTGGCCACAAAGATATTGCCCGGCCCGACGATTTTATCCACCGCGGGGAAGCTTTCCGTCCCGTAGGTAAGCGCCGCCACCGCCTGAGCCCCTCCTGCCAGGAAAACCCTGTCTACCCCGGCCAGATAAGCTGCGCCAAGGATATCGGGATTCGCCCTGCAAACAGGCTTGGCGCCCGCGCCTGCCTTTTTTTCGATGACAGGAGGCGTCACCATGACGATCTCCTGCACCCCGGCAATTTTCGCCGGTATGGCGTTCATCAGCACGGTGGATGGGTAAGCGGCGGTCCCGCCGGGCACGTAGATCCCGACCCTGGAAAGCCCCCTCACCGTCTGCCCGAGCACGACGCCTTTGTCCTTCCTTATTTCATATCCCTGTCTCACCTGCTTCTCATGGTAGGCCGTAATGTTCTCCCTGGCACGGAGCAGGGCTTTTTTCAGGGCTCCCTCCATATCGTCATAAGCCTGTTTCAGCTCTTCCCTTGATATTTCAAAATGATCAGGAGCAGCTCCGTCAAACTGTAAGCCAAAGCTTCTGACGGCATCGTCGCCCTTTTCCCTGACCTCGCTGATGATTTTTAAAGCCGCTTCGTTAGCGGAAAGGCTGATCTCCCCGGCCCTTTTTTTCATTCCGGCGAGAAGTTCAAATTCTCTCTTATTATCTGTGTAAATGATTTCCATTATCGTACCTCCTGAATATCGGAAATCAGCGCGTCTATTTCAGCTTTTTTCAGCTTCATGCTGGCAACGTTCACGATGAGCCGGGCGGAAATGCTGCGGATCTCCTCGATGATCTCCAGGCCGTTTTCCTTCAGGGTCGTTCCCGTTTCCACGATATCCACGATGCCGTCTGCCAGGGAAAGCAGCGGGGCAAGCTCCACCGAGCCTTCGATTCTGATGACTTCCACGTCCATACCCTTGGATTCGAAATAGGCGCTGGCGACCCTGGCATATTTTGTGGCAATGCGTTTGGTGCGGTACCCTCCGTAGAAATCCGACCCGTTTGGGACGGCCAGGGCAAACCTGCATTTTCCGAAGCCCAGGTCCAGCACTTCGTAGAAGGTCCCTCCGGTCTCCATGATGGTATCCTTCCCGACGATCCCCACGTCGCAGACTCCATGCTCCACATAGGTGATCACATCGGCGGCCTTGGCAAGCACCACGTCCATATTTTTATCCGGAATGGAAAGGAGCAGCTTTCGTCCTTTATCTTTAAGGTTTACTGTATCATATCCGATTTCGTCAAACAAGCCTATGATACTGTCCTCCAGCCGTCCTTTCGTCAGCGCGATCCTGAGACTGCGCGGCTGCCGGCTTTCATCGGGACCTGCTTTACCGTTTCCGTTTCCGTTTCCATTTTCACTTCCTCTTAGCAGGCCGGAGGCAAGCTGATCCACGTTGATCCCGAAGCCGGTGGCTGGCAGGTCTTCCCCAAAATCCTTGAACAGCTCGTCGTATCTCCCCCCCGAGAGGACGGGCTCCCCAGCCGAGGCGATGTACCCGCGGAAGATCAGGGAACTGTAATATTCGGCCTGGTGTACCAATCCAAAGTCGATCATCACCTTATCCAGCCGAAGATCCACAAGGCCCCGGAAGATCCGCTCCAGGTATGAAAGCATTTCCAGCAGCTTCTCGTCGTAGCCGTTGAACAGCTTCCGCGCCTTGTCCAGGGCTTCCTTTCCTCCGAAGAGCTTCGGCAGCTCCCTGAGGATTTCCGCCGTATGGCTCTCCGGAAAGGATTCCAGGATATCCGAAAGCCCGGCGTAATTCTTGGAAGCGATGAGGGAGTGTATGGCTTCCTTCTGTTCCGGCGTGGCGTTTAAATTTTCCATCAGAAGCTTGTAGATCCCGATATGCCCGAGCTCAATCCTGAAATCGTCCACACAGCAGGAGTCCATAGCTTCCATGCCTGCCGTCAGGATCTCGATATCCGATTCAAAAGAAGACAGACCGACCAGCTCGATCCCCATCTGCATGATCTCGCTGCTTCTCCCCCGCAGTTCCGGCTGCTGGCGGTAGACCCGCTGGGCGTAGTAGAGCCGGATCGGAAGTTCATGGCCTTTGAGCTTCGTCGCGGTGAGCCGGGCGATGGGAATGGTGGAATCGGGCCGCATGGCCAGGAGCCGTCCCTTATTGTCGATGAGCTTGTACATGCTTTCCTGCGGAAAATACATGGAATTGGATGAAAACACGTCATAGAACTCAAAGCCCGGTGTGATCACCTCCCGGTACCCTTTCCCCTCGAAAGTTTGCCTCAGCGTTTCTATGATTTCCCTCTGCGCCGAACATTCCTGAAACAGCAGGTCTTTTGTCCCTTCCGGCGTGATACGGTCATATTTTTTCATTCTCAGTTCCTCTTTCTATCTGTCTGTTCTTATACACGATTACTTGCCGTTTTTCCTATATTTTAACCCCGGATTGATCCCCGGTTTCAATTTATCGCGTTATTAGGTTATCGCTTTAAAG
>DATMXY010000002.1:0-4460 GCA_035561275.1 Anaerovoracaceae bacterium
TTGATTATGTTAATGAATATGAAAAAGCTACTGGACGTCGCAAACAAAAACAATTTTGCCGTTCCCGCATTCAATATCAGCGATTATGCGATGATGAACGGTATCTTCGAAGCATCGGAAGAAAGAAACGCTCCGCTGATCATAGAAATCCATCCGGACGAATTGAGCCACATCGGCGTCGAATCGGTAACCGCGATACTGGAAAAAGCGCATAAGGCGACGATACCGGTCTGTGTCCACCTGGATCACGGCTCGTCTTTTGATCAGATCATGACCGGGATCCGGAGCGGCTTTACTTCTGTTATGATCGATGGATCCGGCCTTTCTTTTGAAGAGAATATCGCGATTTGCAGAAAGGTTGCGGAAGCGGCTCACGCGGTCGACGTCTCCGTGGAAGGGGAGCTTGGGACCATCGGCTCTACGGATTCCGAAGCGGAGTGCGGCTCCGACGCAATCATCTATACAAATCCAGACGACGCCGCAAAATTTGTGGAGACTGCCGGCGTCGATACGCTGGCGGTTGCCATTGGCACTTCCCATGGGATCTATCCGAAGGGCATGATTCCCGAGCTGAAGCTGGATCTGCTGAAAGAGATCAAATCGAAGGTATCCGTGCCCTTGGTGCTGCACGGCGGTTCAAACAATCCCGATCAGGAGATCGCCGGCGCCGTGGCCCTGGGTGTTAATAAAATCAATATCTCCAGCGATATCAAAGTCGCTTACCATGATAAGATGCGCGAAGTGCTTCTGGACGCCGAACTCAGGGAACCCAATACCATTCAGCCGCCCTGCATCGCGGCCATGAAAGAAGTCGCTTACCACAAGATCGAGCTTTTCCGGGCGGCGGGCAAAGCCGCGCTTTATAAATAATCCGGGAGATGCCATAGGCGAAAAAATCGGAAGGGTGAAAGACCATGAAGGAGAAAATTATTTTAGGGCTCGGAAACAATATCGATTATGAAATCATATGGAATGCAAAGGTCTTAGAGGATCTGATCATCCGATATGATATCCGCGATATAGAGATATCGGCCGGGATCGAAATCAACAGTGAACGGGATCTGGTTGTTTCCATCCTGGGGTTCCTGAAAACGGGCACCGGAGGCGAGCGCTTTGTATCATCTCCGGATATCATTGAAAAATTCGCCGGTTATTTCAAATACAAAATCACCATGGGCGGGACGTCGGTAAGGGCTGCTGCGGCCATGCGCAAGCTCGGCTATATCTCTGCGCTTCACCTTGTGACGGTCAACGACCATGTGCGCAGACTGATTCCGAAGGGTTGCCCGTATGTGTGCAGCGCAAAGGAAGACAGCCTCTATCCCCATCTGATCGTGCAGTTTGTCCGGGGTGCGTCAGTTTCGGCCGGTAGTATCGATATTCACGCCGGCCGCAGCAACCGTATTATTTATGTCAATGACAAAGACAGCGTTGAGATGACGCTGAATGAGGATTTTGCCGATCTGGTCAAGGATGCGGAAGTGCTTCTCATTTCAGGCTTTAACGCCATGCGTGATAAAACGCTTCTTGGCGAAAGGCTTCAGACTCTTTTGAAAATCATGTCCGCACTTCCTGAGGACGCATATGTATTTTTCGAGGACGCCTGCTTTCATGATGCGAGCCTCAGTAAACAGGTACGCGACGCTTTAATGGAAAGGATCGATATTTACAGTCTCAATGAAGACGAACTCCAGGATCACCTGGGTAGAAAGCCGGACCTGCTTGATCCCGGCGGGATGGCGGCAGCGCTTGCAGATATTCGTCGGCTGATCCCCGTTCCGGTCATCGTGGTACATACAGGATGCTGGGCGCTGGCTTACGGAAAGGACGCCCTTTTGTTCGAAAAAGCGCTGAAAGGAGGCATTACAATGGCCGGCGCGCGTTTCCGTTTCGGGGACGATTTTACGGCAGTGGATTATTTTGAAACAGAAAAAAGCGACCTCCAAAAAGAAGGGGAAGTTTTCGCAGACGGGATAAACCGTATGCTGGGCGAAGAAGTCTGCTGCCTGGCCTGTATTCAGGCCGAAGAAATCAATGCGACGACGGTCGGCCTCGGGGATGCTTTTGTCGGAGGCTTTTTACCGGCACTTATCAAATAAAAAAAGGGGATATGCAGGTATGGACAACAGGCATGAAAAGACGGTAATCGAGACGATCCGGGAAAACTACCACCAGATATTTCTTGCGGAAAAGAAGGTGGCGGATTTTATTCTGGAGAATCCGGAAAAGGCGGTCAACGCCAATGTATCCGAATTGGCGAACTACAGCGGCGTGAGCGACGCGACCGTCATAAGGCTGTGCAAGCATATCGGCTATGACGGGTACTATCAGCTGAAGATCTGCCTGTCCAGGGATCTGGGGCGGATGCAGGTAACGGACACCGACATGGATAATACGGCGGAGGATAAAGTAAGCCGCCTGCTTGGCTCTTACGCTTCCGGCCTGACGGCCATCGGTAAAAATCTGGATGATAACAAAATGCTGGAATGTGTGAACCTGATCAAGACCTGCAAGCAGGTCCATATCGTGGCCGTAGGAAACACGAGCCCCCTGGCGCAGTACATGGGTTTCAGACTGGGGCGCCTCGGGATCAAATGTACGTATAATATGGTACCGGAATATTTCATGAATCATGTGAATCTGGCGGATGCGGACGACTTAATTATCGCCATATCCCAATCGGGCAGTTCCAAGCAGGTGGTGCAGGCAATGGAGCTTGCAAAGGAAAAAGGGCTGAAAATCATTGCGATCACAGGACATGAGTGTTCTCCCGTCTCCAGGCTTGCGGATCACCTGCTGCTGTCCGGCGCGGACGAGCAGCCGTTTAATTATTATAAAAGCTATTCCCGGTTAAGGGAAACGGCGGTCATTGACGCTTTGCTGCATTTTGTCACAAACGAAGAGACCATCGCCGCAAATAAAGCGGATATACCGGAGATCATTCTGTCGGAATATAAGCTGTAAAAATCTGAAAGGAGCATAAGATATGAAACGTTCAAAGATTAATCAGGTCATTAAGGATATGGAAGCGTTGATCCGTGAGTGCCGGTTTGAAATGCCCCCGTTTGCGGGATGGACGCCGGAAGACTGGGAAAACGCGGGCCATGAATACGATGAAATCCGGGACAACAAGCTGGGATGGGATATCACGGATTTTGGCCTCGATCGGTTTGACGAAGTGGGATTTTCCCTGTTTACCGTGCGCAACGGAAATCCGAAAATAAAAAAATATATAAAGACGTACGCGGAAAAGCTCCTTATGCTTTATGAGGGGCAGACCGCCCCCCTGCATTACCACTGGAACAAGATGGAGGATATCATAAACCGCGGCGGCAACGACGTCTTGATCACGGTCTGCAACGGGGCGGAAGGCGGCGCCAGGCTGGACACGGACGTCGCCGTAAATACGGACGGCAAAGCGTTCGTCGTGCCGGCGGGCACGAAGATCCTGCTGAAGCCCGGAGAAAGCATCACGATCCCACCGTACCTGTATCATGACTTTATCACACCGAACGAAGGCGGGCCTGTATTGCTCGGTGAAGTGTCCATGTGCAACGACGATGAAAACGACAACCGGTTCTATGATCCCATCGGCCGTTTTCCGGCTATTGAGGAGGACGAGGCGCCGTACAGGCTGCTGTGCACCGAATACCCGGCCGGGCAAAGCTTCATGCAGTTGAAGCAATAGTATTGGGTTATAAAGGAATTGGCCTGATGATACATCATCAAGTCCTTCTTCAGGCTTTTCCTGTCCTCCGGAGCCGAATCAATCATTTGCTCCAGATAGGAAAAGTAGTTCATGGCAGAATAAGGCTGCGATACGGAGATACATTTTCTGATATCTGTTTTGCCGGATTCGTCCAGGGCGCCCGCAGGACAGTTCTTTACGCATACCCCGCATTCGGTGCAGAGTTTTTCCGTGATTTTTTTGTCGGATTCCAATTCCAGATCACAGACGACCGCGCTGAACGTGACCCTTGTTCCGAATTTCGGGTGGACTACAAGATTGTGGCTGCCGAAGCATCCAAGTCCGGCCGCTATTGCCGCATGCCTGAGAGAAACAGCGGAAACATTGCCCCTTGGAAAGGATTTCGGAATGGAGACCACCTTAGCGCCCCATTCGTTTTGCAGATAGCTGCATATTCTGTAACTGTCCGCCCGCATCACGGCATCCTTGTCCAACCTGCCGTTCATGGCAAGCAGAGGGTCCGGGCTTTCGCAGGTGGAGAGTTCCGGATAAGCCATGACGACGATGGATTTCGCGGAAGGGAAAAAGCTCTCGATTTTCGGCGTGTTCGGGCTTATGTAATCGTCTACAGATGAAAAGCCTACATCGCCGACTCCCAGGTTCTTTATAAATTTACGTATTTCTTCTTTCATTTTTTACCGCCTCCTGTTACATCTTCTCAATTTTTGCAAGGGAAGAAGACAGAGCATCCAGCTCTTCCGTCCCCAGATAC
>DATMXY010000003.1:0-9119 GCA_035561275.1 Anaerovoracaceae bacterium
GTTGTATAATCAAAACAAAAGAGTTTTAGTTGGTTTCATAATGGAGGAGTAGTAAATGAATATCCATTTTACAGAGGAGCAAAGGCTGCTGCAGGAGGCTTTGCGGGATTTCGCAAAATCCGAGGTCGCTCCGAACGCGGCAAAATGGGATGAAGAGGACCGCTGCCCGACAGAACTGTTTCCGCTGATGGGGGAACTGGGCATTCTTGGAATATTTGTTCCAGAAGAATACGGCGGAGTCGGTCTTGGACATACGGAGCGGGTCATGGCTCTTGAGGAGATCGCAAGATACTCCGGCGGGCTCGCGATGTTTATTTTCACCCATCAATTAGGGATTGCGGCGATCCTTGAATACGGATCGGAAGAGCAGAAGAAGAAGTACCTTCCCGAACTGTGCGCCGGAACCAAAATCGGCGGTCTTGCGGTCACTGAACCCGGAGGCGGCTCGGACGTCGCCGGACAGACGACAACGGCAGAGCTTATTGATGGCAGATGGGTCATAAACGGGAGAAAATGCTTCATAACCAATTCCCATATAGCCGATTTGGCCCTGATTACCGCTAAGACCGGGAAGGATGGAAAAGGACGCAATCTGTTTTCTATATTACTCATTGAAAAGGGGACCAAAGGCTTCGCTCCGGGAAGAAAAGAGCATAAAATCGGGTTGCGGGGATCGGTAACAGGAGATCTCGTCATGAACAACGCTGAAATACCGGAAGAAAACCTGGTGGGCAGGATCGGAGAAGGAACTTCAGCCGCGCTGAAGACCATCGGAGAAGTCGGCAGGGCAAGTATGACCGCCATTTGCGTCGGGATTTTACGGGGATGTGTTGAGGAAAGCGTTAAATTTGCCAATGAAAGGATCGAATACGGCAAACCGATCTCAAAGCTGCAGGCAATACAATTCCATATCGCTGAAAACCGGGTGGATTACGAGGCCGCGAGGGCGTTGCTTTATAAAGCGGTAACCCTCAAAGACGAAGGAGTTCAAGTAACTACCGAATTTTCAACGGCAAAATATTTTGCGACGGAAGCGGCGGCAAGAGCTTCCAAAAGGACCATCGAACTGATGGGCGGATACGGAAACATCAAAGAATATCCGGCGGAAAGGTTTTTACGGGATTCCATCGCGTCTATCGCATCGGGAGGGACGAGCGAAATCCAGAAAATCATCGTTGCCGGAGATACGATAAAGAATTTCAGCTAGGAACCGTTCAGGAAATTCAGTCAGCAAATCTTTAAAGCAGGACCAAAAGGAGTAGTAAAATGAACATTGTTGTATGCGTAAAACCCGTACCGGATCCGGAAAAATATAACCTTCTCAGAATCGACGACAAAACGAAAAGTCTGGTAAGAGAGGGAGTGCCCACGATCGTGAATCCGGCGGACAAAAATGCCCTGGAGCTGGCACTGAAGCTGAAAGCACTGCATGGGGGCAAAGTGGCGGTAGTAAGCATGTGCCCGCTGTTCAGCCAGGACAGAATAAAAGTATGCCTTGCCATGGGAGCGGACGAGGGATATATCGTCAGTGACAGGGCTTTCGGAGGAGCCGATACTTTTTCCACCTCCTACACTTTGGCGAAGGGGATCGAGAAGCTGGAATTCAAGGCAGACCTGATTCTGACGGGACAGGAAAGCGCCGACGGCGCTACGTCGCAGGTTTCTTCCCAGCTGGGAGAATGGCTGGAGCTCCCGCATCTTGCGAATATTACCGAGATCGAAACGGACGGCAAACAGGCCAGAATGAAAAAGAAGACGCCGGACGGATTTATTGAATATGAAGTGGAGCTTCCGGCGGTCGCGGCAGTTGCAAGGGGCAGCAACAAGCCAAGAATGATGACCGCGGCGGGAATCGTCAAAATCAGGAATAAGCCTCTGCAGGTATTTACGAAAGCGGATCTCGATGTGGACGACAGCCTCATAGGGCTTTCGGGTTCACAGACAAAAGCCGGCAGTCTGATTGCGCCGGAAATGAACCGGGAGTCAAAACCCATCGAAGGAAATATTACACAGGTCGCCCAGCAGATCCTGGATATTATCAAAAAGACCGGGATAGCGGTGTAGGAGGATGGAAATGAAGAACAAAAAAATCCTGATTTATGCGGAGTTAAAGAATAGCCGGGTCCAGAACTCCAGCCTGGAGCTTTTGACGAAGGCCAGGCAGATCTTCCGTGAAGACGGAACTGAAATCGCGTTCACAGTGGCGGGGGACGACGTCGGCGAAGCGGTGAAAGAACTTTCCGCTTCAGGGGCGGACGCCGTCTATGTGATCGAGTCCGGCTTGCTGAAAATATTCAATATCGACTATTATTCCGCGGCGTTAATGAATGCGGTAAAGGAGTTTGCCCCGGACGTCCTGCTGATATCCGCCACGACTTTCGGAGAAGAGCTGGCTCCTACATTGGGCGTAAAACTTAAGACAGGAGCGGCGGCGCACTGTGTCGATTTAAAAGTGAACGAAGAAGGTAATTTTATACAGATGGTTCCGGCGTTCGGCGGTAAAGTCATCGGGGAGATCATGATCACGAAAGCAAAACCGCAGATCGCAAGCGTGAAACCCGGAATGTTCAGCGCCGAAAAACAGGAAGCCAGGGACTGCAGGGTAGTATGGATGGACGGCGGCGCGGTTGAGACTTGCCCTTCCAAGATCAGAGCGATCAAAGTCTCTGAGAGAGAGCCTGATAGCCTGCCCCTGGAAAATGCCGAAGTCGTGATATGCGGCGGAGTCGGCGTCGGAAGCAAGGAAAATTGGGACGACGTCATAACGCTGGCAAGGCTTTTAGGCGGCGCGGCGGGGAATACGAGGCCGGCTGTAGACGAAGGCTGGGTGGACGACGAGCAGAATATGATCGGAACAAGCGGCAAAACGCTCCGGCCTAAAGTATATGTGGGTGTAGGCGTAAGCGGCGCGACCCACCATGTCTGCGGGATGAAGGATTCCGGGGTCGTCATAAGCGTCAACAGCGATTTAAACGCGGAAATCTTCAAGGTTTCGGATTATAAGGCCGTAGCCGACGGTCCTGCCGTCGTCAAAGAACTCATCGGTATATTAAAGAACCAGCCTGCCTGATACAGTTAATCCATGAAACAGCTTCCGGAGAATAACCGGAAGCTGTTTTTTCGACTTGTTTACCGCAAAAGCGGGCCCCGGAAAAATTGCGGGAGATGTTTACAATTTCTGCTGAAAAATGATAGAATGTACTGAATCCGACCATATTAAGAAGGGATTTTTGGATCATACTGAAATAATCCAATTTGAAGGTAAGTAAGTTTGAAGATAAACGAGGACGACCTATGCGGCAGAAAAAAGGGCCAGCCCGTAGCTTAAAACACAAAACGATCAGGTGGATCTTAAAAACGATCGGAGTGTTTATTTTCTTAATATTCCTGACAGAATTCATGAATTGGCTTATCGAGGACGAGGCCACCTGGAGCCCCGATTATCCGGAGGCTGATCTGGGCGGCATCGTCAGCGGGGCAGAGTTGACAGCCGGCGACTATTTGACAGACGACGATTATCGCACGATTTTTCTACAGACAGGATTGGGAAAGGCCGCTGCAGACGAACTGCTGCGGGAAAATACCGGCGCCGCCGATCGGGTCAGGGTATTTGAACAGTACCAGGATGACTTTTTCACCCCCGCAAGCTACGAATGCCGTGTTTCCGCCTTCATCGTCCACGGTGAAAGCATGAGGGATGAGGACGGAATGTTAAGGAAGGGATTTGAGATTCCCGATGTCAGGAACGGCGACATATTTATCACGAAAGCGACCCACTCCCTGGGATGGCGCCACGGACATGCCGCCGTCGTCGTGGACACGGCAAGGGGAAAAACCCTGGAAGCGATCCTGCTGGGGACTCCGTCCGTTCTGCAGAACGTTGACAAGTGGAGGACATATCCAAGCTTCATCCATCTGAGATTAAAAGATAAAAATGCTGATGCGGCCGGGATCGCCGAATTTGCGAAAGAACATATGCTTGGCGTTCCTTACGGCCTGCTGACCGGGATTCCGCTCAAAGCGCCGGAAGACGTCGGAAAAACTCAATGCTCCCATGTGGTTTGGTATCCCTATGAGCGCTTCGGATATGATCTCGATTCGGACGGTACCTGGCTGGTTACGCCGAAGGATATCGCCAACAGTGACCTGCTGGAGATAGTACAGGTCTACGGAGTAAACCCGGAAGAAATCTGGCCCGGCAACTGGCCTTTCTAAACGAATGGCCGGCAATCGAATTCATTGGCAAGCGCCGTTTCAGGACTGTGTTACCAGTTCGTCGATCTGCTCTTCAATCGCAGCTTTTTCCGCCATTCGGGAGGCCTTTATTGACGAGAGCTCGGTAAGCACAGCTTTCACCTGCGGCCCGAATTGCCAAATCCTTTCCTGTGAATCGTGAATGCGTGAGAGTACGGTCCAGTCGGCGATCAGGCCGTCAAAAAAGTAATCGGCAAAACGCAAAAACCCGTCCACATTCATCGGTTCAAAATTGGCGTTGACGGAAATATCTGCGAGCTCCGAATGGAATCGACTGAGCAGCACCTGCAGATATTCAATGCCATTCTGGGCCTCATCCAGGCGGGAGTGCTTCGCCAGATCGGAAAGCAACCCTCCGCCCAGCAGGTCCCAGGTGCCCCAGCCTTCGGCGCTGTCAAGGCTGCTTTCGATGCTTTGAATCTGATTCATCACAGCATCTCCGGCGAGGATGGCCTCGTCGAGTTCCTTGATCTGGCTTACGGATTCTCCCCGTCGCCTCTCCAAATCGCAGAGCTGCTCAGCATAAGCGGGGTCCTCCCGAAGCAGTTCCTGTAATTCCCCATAGATCCGTTCGTACTCTCCAGTGCAATCCGACAGAGAATCTCTTTCCAGGTACAGCGTCTTTTGGCGAGATTTACAATCGTCAAGCTGACCCAAAGCGGAGTCGTATTTCAGTCGTGCAGCGTATGCCTCCCTGTCTTCCTCTCTCAGTTTATCCTCTTTCCTGCCCAGAATAGAATACAGAATCGACGTAGCAGTCGTCCTCCCCAGGCGCTCCACGTCGGCTTCTTCTTTGAGAAGAACCGCTTTCAAAGTCGCTTCGCGCTGCATAAGTTCTTCTTCTTCCCTTTGCAGGCTTTGCAGCATAGCCTCAATCTTTTTCCGGCGTTCCAGCTTGGCGGAAAGCTCCGCAAGTTCTGCTCGCATTGTTTCAATCATGTCCCTGTCCTCCCCCATTTCATCGTCTGCCGATTTTATCATAACCGGCAAGAAGACTCCCGCCTCTATAGGCGGCGGGAGTGTTCAATACATTTATTATACCATGGCTGGTATTGTGGCCATAGGGAAAAGAGACTAAAATATTTTGGAGAACGTTAAATTTTTGTGTAACTTTTTATGACGTCATGGCGTTATATATGCAGATGACCATCAAAGAAAGGAATCCGCCGGATGAGGGAGAGATTCAAAGAAGTATACGAGGATTACCGCAATGCGGTCTATGGATATCTTTTCTATATGACGCATGACTCTCATATTGCGCAGGACCTGTCCCAGGAAACCTTCCTGAAAATTTACCTGGGATTGAAAAGGATAAAAGATGATTCCAACCTGAAAGCATGGTGCATGACTATCGCGCGCAACACCTTTTTATCTTACGCAAGAAAAAAGAACCCCTTTTTACTGGGTGACGATGTGATCCATCATAGCTTATGCGGCACGGACAGGTCTCCGGAGGACCTGGTCGTGCAATCCGAGCGGCAGAAGGAGATCCGGGAGCTTCTGCTGAAGCTGAGCGAGAGCGAGCGGACAATTCTGATCCTTCGGGACTACGAAGGCTTATCCTATGCCGACATAGGCGTTATCATGGAGCTTACGGAAGCCGTCGTGAAGGTTAGAATCTACCGTGCGAGGAGCAAGCTGAGGGGTTTATATGGAGCAATATCGGAGCATATCCGGGAGGTAGATACATGAAATGTGAAATGAAAGAGCGTGTCCTGGAATACCTTAAGGCGGAGAACCGCTGCGGGGGCGAAAGGGGATCTGAAACCGGCGGCGGAGCCGATGGAGAAAGGGTAAATGGCGGCGAGGCCGATGACGCCTGGAGGGAAATTGAAAGACATCTGGAGGACTGCGAGCGGTGTCAGGCTCTTGTGGAGGGCTTTCTGGCAGGAGAAGAAGCCATAAGGCTGCCGGAAGCGGAGTACGGGGACGCCAACTTAAAAGAGCGGGTAGAGCATTACGATAAAGGGAATAAAAGGATTCTGGTTTTTACCGTCGTAGGACTCATCCTGGGGTGGTTTAGCTACCGGTACTATATCACGGATTTTCTGCCCCTGAAAATCATAATCGCCATCCCATACAAGGTCAGCGAGATGCTTCACGTGGCTCTCCACGACCATAGCTTCATATATTTGACGCATTCCGAACGGGCAATGATGGACGCGTTTTTTCCACAGTCATATTTTGCTTCTGTCGTCGCGGAATATGGAGTATCCGCATTGATCGGAGGGGCTGTTTATGGCAGCATCGGATTTTTTACAGGGGATAAGAGAATCTTTACGCTGACGAAATATCTTAAATTTGCGGCGGTTTGGTTCGCGGTAATTGCGGTTGTCACCGGAGGAACCTTTCTGGCAAATCACATCGCTGTTGAGAAGAACCATAAATTCGAGGATATCAGCGGTTATGTCCTTCATTACGAACACGGCGGGGACGGATTTTATCCCGACGATATTGAGGAAAGAGGCGATTTCTACAAAGCCCTTGACCGCGCATTTTATGCTGATGGGGAGATGCGAGAAATTCAAAGACAGAGAGACAACGAAGGAGAAGAACTGATCGAATTTTATTACGGAGACTGGCATACGAGATATATGGCCGCCTGGATCAATGCCGGAGAAAAGTACCTCGTATCGGATATCGGAAAAATCTATTCCATGAGCGACGAGTTCTGCAAGCTTGTGGCCGAATATCAGGAAAGGGAGGGATTTGATAATGAAGAACTCAGCAATGAAGACCATGAAGCGCTTTCAACTTCCGCAGATTAAGTCAAAAAAAGATTGGCTGATCGCCTTCCTCCTCGCCTTCCTCCTGATTTATCTAATCGTACTGAGGTATCAGGGGAGGATCAACGAACTTCTGCTCTGGATAACGCCTGATAGAATCAGTTTTTTCGATCAGCCTGAAAACCAGGGGGTGTATGCTGTCACGGTGCTGATACTGCTGATGCTGTCAATTGGGGTAATGATATACAAAAATATGGACAGAAAACAGGTCGGGTTGGCAATGGTCGCCGGCGTCGCGGTGATTGCAGTTATTGTGGGAAGCTATTATTATCAGTGCCACCTGATGCTGCGACTGCCCTATGAAAGCGCCCCACGGGATGTTTCCATGGTGAGCTTTAAAAATGGGGAAGGCAAGAATTATGAACTTGACGAGGAAATGAAAAAGCAGCTTGCTGAGAAAATCCTGGCGCTGGAGTCTGTCTCCCGGGAAGAGGAACAGAGGCAAAGAAGTATTGCCCGCGCCGCCGGGGGGAGCGGCAACGGAGAGGTGTGGGTTACCGTCCGGTATTCCCGGGAAGGGGGCCCCTCTTATAAAAACTGGGTGAAGGTGGGGGACGGAGTGATTTCCATCGTGAAAGGGCACGGTGTAAATCAGGATCCGTTTTACAGCGACAACGGGCTGCTGCAGCTTCTTGAAAACATTCAGAGTGAGTCATGCAACTGATGTTGCCGTCAATCAGTTTTTCACCTGCGTGGATTCACATTTAACCGGGTCCGCATTCGCTGGCCCGCCCCTGGTTCCTTGACAAAATAATCCTATGGAATATAATATTAATGTTAAGCATTTTTAAGCGAAACAGGCAAAGATAATAATACGGCGCGTTATAAGAGAGAATGCAGCAAACCAGGAGGTATTTATGATAAAACTTACTTTAAAGGACGGCAGCGTAAAGGAAATTGAAGAGGGCGCAACGATACTGGATGCGGCGAAGGCGATCCATCCAGGCCTTGCAAAGGAAGCCGTGGCGGGAAAGGTTAACGGCAAGACCCAGGGTTTGAATTTCAAGCTGGATAAGGACAGTGAGCTGGAGATCCTGAAATTCGAAGATGAGGATGGAAACCACACCTTCCGGCATACCAGTTCCCATATATTGGCCCAGGCGGTGAAACGCCTGTTCCCGGAAGCAAAGCTTGGGATCGGGCCGGCCATCGACAATGGGTTTTACTATGATTTTGATTTGGAACACCGCTTTACCGAGGAAGACCTTGCCGAGCTCGAAAAGGAAATGACGAAAATCGTGCAGGCTGACTATCCCCTGGAACGGTTCGAGCTTCCCAGGCAGGAAGCCATAAAATTTATGGAAGAGAGACAGGAACCGTATAAAGTCGAACTGATCAACGATCTCACGGAGGACGCGGTGATCTCTTTCTATAAGGAAGGGGATTTCACCGATCTTTGCGCGGGTCCCCATATGCCCTCCACAGGCGGGGTGAAAGCCATAAAGCTCATGAGCGTAGCCGGCGCGTACTGGCGGGGCAGCGAAAAGAACAAGATGCTGCAGAGGATTTACGGAACGTCATTCCCGAAGCAGAAACAGCTTGACGAATATATCGAAAGGCTGGAAGAAGCCAAAAAGAGGGATCACCGTAAGATCGGAAAGGAAATGGACCTCTTCGCCATCTATGAGGAAGGCCCCGGATTCCCGTTCTTCATGCCGAACGGCATGATCATCAGAAACGAACTGGAAGCGTTCTGGAGACAGGCGCATCGGGAAAGAGGCTATCAGGAGATCAAGACGCCGCTGATCCTGAGCGAGGAACTTTGGCATTCCTCGGGACACTGGGACCACTATAAAGACAACATGTATTTCACGAAGATCGACGAGGGCGATTATGCGGTGAAGCCGATGAACTGTCCTGGCGCGATGCTGGCTTATAAGCGGAAGATGTACAGCTACCGCGATTTTCCCATGCGCGTTGCGGAAATGGGGCAGGTCCACAGGCACGAACTGTCGGGGGCGCTCCACGGCCTGATGAGGGTAAGGACCTTCACCCAGGACGACGCCCATATTTTCATGCTGCCGGAGCAGGTGAAACCCGAAATCCTCGGCGTTATAGATTTTATCGATTATGTTTATA
>DATMXY010000004.1:0-3454 GCA_035561275.1 Anaerovoracaceae bacterium
GTTTTATGTTGTATAATCTAACTTGGTAAAATTTATAGGAATACGACGGTGGCGAATGATCAGGATAACCATAACGGAAAACGAAGAAAACCAAAGGCTGGACAGGTTCCTGAAGAAGTATTTCAGGAATGCCTCCCTGAGCCATATCTATAAACTGATCCGTAAAGACGTAAAGGTAAACGGGAAGCGCGCCGCCATCGAAACCATGCTGTCGCTGGGCGACGAGCTCACCGTCTATATCCCGGAAGAGGAAGCGGAACGCTACAGGGAGAGGAAAGCCCCCGGCCGGTCCAAAAAACAATTCCGGATCGCGTATGAAGACGAAAACGTCATCATCGTGGAAAAGCCCTTCGGGCTTTTAGTGCATGGCGACAAAACCGAGAAAAAGAATACCCTGGCCAACCAGGTCGCCGGCTATCTTGCTGAAATGGGAGAATACGACCCCGGCCGGGAAAGGACCTTCGCTCCTTCGCCGGTGAACCGTCTGGACCGGAACACCACCGGGCTGGTCATCTTCGGCAAGAACAACAAGGCCCTTCAGAGCCTGAACCGGATGATCCGGGAACGGGGCTATGTCCGTAAATACTATCTCACCGTCGTCCACGGGGAAATGAAAAAGAGCCTCAAGCTGAAGGACAAAATGGAAAAGGACGAAAGAACCAACACCGTGCGGGTGCTCGACCCGGGAACAGAAGGCGGAAAGATCATGGAAACCGTCGCCCGGCCGCTCGCGACCGCAAAGGGATATACGCTCGTCGAGGTGGAGCTGGTAACAGGCAGGACCCATCAGATCCGCGCACACCTGGCTAAAGCCGGATTTCCCGTTATCGGTGATGTAAAATACGCAAACAAAGGGCAAAATAAAAAGATAGAGCTGGATTTCAATCTCACGACACAGCTACTGCATGCGTATAAGCTGTGTTTTGACGGCGGAGCCGCCCCTCTTGAATACATGAAAGGAATGGAGGTCAAAGCGGAGCTGCCTGCAAATTTTGAGGTCATAACAGCAAGCATCTTCGGAGGCAGAGAATGAGCGACAAAAACATGAAAGAGTTGAAGGAATGGATCAAAGATATCGTAATTGCAGTGGTCGTGGCATTGATCATCCTGCAGTTCATCAAACCGACCTTCGTGAGGGAGACCTCCATGCTGCCGACGCTGGAGGAATATAATTTCCTGTTTCTGAGCAAACAGGCCTACCATTTCGGCGAACCGGAGCACGGGGACATCATCGTATTCCATACCAGCCTGAAGACGCAGAACGGCAGCGAAAAGATGCTGATCAAACGAGTCATCGGGCTTCCGGGAGACACCATTACCATTGAAGACGGAAAGGTTTCCATCAACGGGGAGGCCCAGGAGGAACCTTACACCATGGACGGCTTTACCTCGGGATATGTGAAGGATCTGGCGGTGCCGGACGACAGCCTGTTCGTCATGGGGGACAACCGCCAGAACAGTATCGACAGCCGCGATCCCAGCGTCGGTATGATCAAGATCGCCGACGTCTACGGAAAAGCGGTGTTCCGCCTGTATCCGTTCGATGAAATCGGTACGCTGGATTAGACGGTTAGATCGAGCGGCCTGCCGGCAACCGATGTTTACAATGAACCGGCCGCCGGACCAACTGAAATATAAACTGAAGGGGACTAGAAGGGAACAGGAGATGAAAAAAACCATATGGGAATTTGCGAAAACGATCATTACCGCTCTCGTCATTGCGCTGCTGATCACAACGTTCATTAAACCGACTTTAGTGAAAGGATACTCCATGTATCCCACCATTGAACCTTATAACTATCTGATCGTCAACAAGCTTCCGTACCTTGCAGGCGAACCTGAACGCGGAGACATTATCGTATTCAAAGTGCATATCTACAGCGACAACGGCGAGGAGAAGGATCTGATCAAACGGGTCATCGGCATAGCGGGGGATGTCATCGAGGTCAAGGACGGCGTCGTTTACCGTAACGGGAACGCATTGGAAGAGGACTATATTTACGGCGGAGTGACGCCGGGGGACATGGCGCCCTTTACCGTCGACGAAGGATATATTTTCGTCATGGGCGACAACCGGCCCAACAGCATGGACAGCAGAGACCCAAGTATCGGTGAGATCGCGGTGTCGGACATTTTGGGCAGGGTGGATCTCAGACTGTTCCCTTTTAATCAAATTGGCCTGATCTGACAGGCGGCAAACACAGACGGCAGTCGAAATCTACAAATCGAAGATTTGTGATTTCGGTGCATAAGTCAACCAACAATTTGTTTCACAAATTGGGTGGGCTAAGATAACAAAGTATTACAACTCAGGTTGCGCAGGAAATTTTTCGAAAGACGCGAAACGGCGAGTGAGCAGGAAGCGCGCGTATACAGACTCGCAGGCGAAATCTACAAATCAAAGATTTGTGATTTCGATGCATAAGTCCACCAGCAATTTGTTTCACAAATTGGGTGGGCTAAGATACGTAAGTGACTGCGAATGAGCCAGTGACAAAGTATTTCGGAAAATTAACAAGCAAGGGGTGATCCCATGAAACAGAAAAAGATAATAGCAAACAATAAAAAAGCGAGGCATGATTACTTCATAGAGGAAGTCTATGAGGCTGGTATGGCATTGACCGGAACGGAAATCAAATCCATCCGCCAGGGCAGTATCAACCTGAAGGAAAGCTATGCCAAGATCGAGGGCACCGAGCTGATCATTTACGGCATGCACATCAGCCCCTACGAACAGGGCAACCGCTTCAATGTGGATCCGCTGCGGCCCAGGAAGCTTCTGCTTCACCGGCAGGAGATCCGGAAGCTCATCGGCTATACGACACAGAAGGGCCTTACCCTGGTGCCGCTTTCCATCTACCTCAACGAAAAGGGACTGGCCAAAATGGAACTGGCCGTCGCTCGGGGCAAGAAGAACTACGACAAGCGCGAAGACATCGCAAAGCGCGATGCGGAGATGAGGATCCGGCAGGAAATGAAGCGTTCCGCCCAGAATTACTAAACCTGAAAAATGAAGGGAAAAGGAGAACAAGCAGATGTATTTGATGAAATTGAACACCGACAACCTGGAGTATCTCAGGAAAGAAACCGAAATCAAGCAGGTAACGCTGGAAAAAAATCCAGTCATAGTGAAATCCAGATTCAAGCAGTTTGTGCTGGTTTTGGACAAGGGCGAATATTCGGATTATCTGACGCCGTGCATGGTAGAACTCGAACTTGATAAGCTCGAGGAAGTCTACCTGATCATGGAATTCAAATCCAGCATGGTCCACGACGTCCTGACCCATACCGAAAAGTATCCCATTGCCGATTTCGACCTCGATGTCGTCAATGCGCTGCTTGCATCCATGGATTGACGCCGCCCCGGAAAGGCCGTCGCCCAGCGTTCGGCGCAAAACACCCGGTGCGGGAGATACAAGACCTTTCCCCCTAATTTTTTTAATGACAATAACGA
>DATMXY010000005.1:0-8186 GCA_035561275.1 Anaerovoracaceae bacterium
TACTATCTGAAATGACGAAAATGAAGAAAAAAGTGTTGAAAAACCCGCAATTTCTAAAAAAAGTTTACCATAAGTCAAAATTGTGGTAAAATAAGGCTTACACGGCGAATCGAATAGGCGAAAATCGGAAGGACGATTTGACGTGCCGGTGAAATTTATGGACTCGAAAAAAAGAAATATGTACCTGCTGATGACGGTCCTGGTGTTTGCCTGGGGCATTGAATATATTTTCGCAAAACAGGCGCTGGATGTGATGGAGCCTCTTACGCTTGTTTTTTTCAAGTATCTGATCGGCCTGGCAGTATGTCTGGCCATGAAACTGAAGTTGGAAGGCAGAAGCCTGATGCGGAAAAAGGATATTCCGTTATTCCTTTTCTGCGCACTCGCCGGCGAAGTCGGATATTTTTACCTGGAATACACTGCGATGGGATATCTTCCCGTATCGCTGGTTACAATCATATTGGCCCTGGTGCCCGCCCTTTCCATCGTCATTGACAAGATTCTTTATAAAAAGAAGACAACGAAAAAAATAGCCGGCGGAGTTGCCCTGAGCATCGTCGGGGTTGTATTGGTCATCGGGATGGACTGGCATATCCTGTTCCAGGGAAGGCTCATCGGTTATCTGGTGGCTTTCGGTGCGGTGCTCGCCTGGAATTTATACAATTTTCTGACCGCGTCGCTGCATGACAGATACCAGAGCATTACGCTGACGCTGAACCAGATCATCTGCTCGCTCCTGCTGTCCGCTCCCTGGGCGCTGGCCCACATGCCGGACCCGGGCCTGATCACCGCGGGCGTTGTGGGAGGGGTACTGTTTCTCGGGGCTGTAAGCACGGGAATCGGCTTTATGATCTACGTAAAATCGCTTGACATTTTAGGCCCGACAGTAACGGCAATCTATTCCAACTTTCTTCCGGTGACGACGACCCTGTTCGGCTTGCTGATCCTGAAGGAGACCATATCTCCTGTGCAGATGGCAGGGGGAGCTGTTGTGATCGCTGCAGGCTGTTTAGTAATAATGGAAAAAGGACGACTGGAGGAACTGCCCGATGATAGAACGACTTAACACGACCCTGCTCACGGATTTTTATGAACTGACCATGGCCAACGGTTATTTTGAAACCGGCCTGGCCAGTGATACCGCATATTTTGACCTGTTCTTCAGAAAAATACCTGATGGAGGCGGCTTTGCCATCATGGCCGGCCTTGCGCAAATGGTCGGATTTCTGGACAATCTGGAGTTTGAGGAACGGGACATCGAATATCTGAGGGGAAAGGGTATTTTCAGCGAGAAATTTCTGGAATATCTCCGGAATTTTAAATTTGAGTGCGACATCTGGGCTGTTCCCGAGGGGACCCCGGTCTTTCCTGGAGAACCGCTGGTCACGGTACGGGGACCTGTGATACAGGCCCAGTTTATCGAAACGATCATGCTCCTTGCCATCAACCACCAAAGCCTTATCGCGACGAAGGCAAACCGCATCGTGCGGGCTGCCCAGGGCCGCGGCGTCATGGAATTCGGGACGCGGAGGGCCCACGGAATCTCCGGCGCGGTGCACGGGGCAAGGGCCGCCTATATCGGAGGCTGTATCGGCACCGCCTGCGCCATCGCCGAGCGGGACTACAAGATCCCCGCCCTCGGAACCATGGCCCACAGCTGGGTCCAGATGTTCCCCAGCGAATACGAAGCGTTCAAAGCCTACGCGGAGATCTATCCAGAAAACTGTACGCTGCTGGTGGACACCTACAATGTGATCAAATCGGGAATCCCCAATGCCATCAGGGTATTCCAGGAAATGAAGCCGGAAACAATGGGCATCCGCATCGACAGCGGAGACGTGACCTATTTGACGAAGAGGGCGAGAGCCATGCTGGACAAGGCCGGCCTGCAGGAATGCAAGATCGTGGTTTCCAACTCGCTGGATGAGTATATCATCCGGGACGTCATCGGCCAGGGCGCGTGCGTCGATACCTTCGGCGTAGGAGAGCGGCTCATCACGTCAAAGTCGGAGCCGGTATTCGGCGGTGTGTACAAGCTGGCAGGACTGGAAAAGGACGGCGTGATCATTCCGAAGATGAAAATCAGTGAAAACGTTGAGAAAATAACCGACCCGGGATTCAAGGCCCTATACAGGCTTTATGACAAGGATACCAACAAGGCTATCGCCGACGTCATTACACTGGATCATGAGAAAACCCCGAACGGGGGCGCGTATGAGATTTTCGACCCGCGGATCACCTGGAAGCGGAAGACGATAACAAACTTCTACGCCAGGAACCTCAGGGAACAGATTTTTGACAAAGGGAAGTGCGTCTACCAACTTCCGGACATCGAAGAGATCCGGGATTACTGCAAGGCGCAGATCGACACCCTCTGGGAAGAAATCCTGCGGTTTGAAAACCCGCATGAGTTCTACGTGGACCTTTCAAAGGAGCTTTGGGAATTAAAAAATAAACTCATTGAAGAGTACCAGAAATAGGCGCTTTTAATATAATATGGCGTTAAAAATAAAAGGATACCGGGGTTTGCCCGGGGAAAATCGAAAAGGTTGGTGATCATGATGAAGTATGAATTTAAAGTCACAAAAACATTGAATCCGAAGGAAAAGCCGAATCCGGACACGCTGGATTTCGGAACCGTCTTTACGGACCACATGTTTGTCATGGATTATTCGGAGGATAAGGGCTGGCATGACGGACGGATCGTACCCTATGCCCCGATTACCCTGGAGCCCGCCGCTGCAGTGTTCCATTACGCCCAGGAGATGTTTGAGGGGCTGAAGGCATATAAAACAAAGGAAGGGAAGATCCTGCTTTTCCGCCCGGATATGAACGCGAAGCGGACAACGAAAACCAATGACCGGATCTGCATCCCCGCTCTTGACGAGGAGATTTTCGTGGAAGCAATCGAAGCGGTGGTGCGCGTCGATGCGGACTGGGTGCCCGCCAAAGAAGGCACATCCTTATACATCAGGCCGTTTATCATCGCGTCGGAGCCGTTCCTGGGAGTTCGGCCCGCGAAGGAATATATGTTTATTGTCATCCTCAGCCCGGTGGGGCCCTATTACAAGAGCGGGCTTGCCCCGACCAGAATTTTCGTGGAGGACGAGTATGTGAGAGCCGCCTTGGGCGGAACGGGCTACAGCAAGATCGGCGGAAACTATTGCGCCAGCCTGAAATCTCAGGAAAAAGCTCATGATTTGGGGTATTCCCAGGTACTCTGGCTTGACGGTGTGGAACGGAGATATGTGGAAGAGATCGGTACCTCCAACGCCTTCTTCGTCATCGACGGCGAAGTGATCACCGCGCCCCTGGAAGGGACCATACTGCCGGGGATCACGAGGGATTCCGTCATACAGCTGCTGAAGGACTGGGGCGTGAAAATCTCTGAACGTAAGATCACCGTAGATGATATCTTCAAAGCATATGACGAAGGAAAGCTTTCCGAAGTATTCGCGTCAGGTACCGCCGCCGTTATTTCCCCGGTGGGCGAGCTTGGCTGGAAGGACAGGAAGATCGTAATCAACGGCAACCAAATAGGAACCCTTTCCCAAAAGCTGTACGACGTACTGTCGGGCATCCAACTCGGCAAACTGGAAGACAAATTCGGATGGACTGTTGAAGTTACGCCCTGATCCTGCAAGACGGCGGCGGCAGTCCCGGATCCCCGCGGTTTCGGGTTCACTTCAGTCCGGAAATGAGGAGATGAGACTATGATCACAGGAGCGGAAGCCATTATAAGGTGTTTGGAAAGCGAAGGGGTGGAAGTGATTTTCGGATATCCCGGCGCTACCATTGCACCTTTTTACGATAAACTTACAAAATCAAGCATCAGGCATATCCTGGTCAGGCATGAGCAGCACGCGGGACACGAGGCCAGCGGGTACGCCCGGATCAAAAAAAAGCCCGGCGTATGCGTATCGACCTCCGGTCCGGGAGCGATGAACCTGCTCACGGGGCTTGCGACGGCCTATATGGACAGCGTTCCCCTTGTCGCCTTTACCGGCCAGGTGAACAGCGAGCTTCTCGGACGGGACGTATTCCAGGAAGCCGATATTACCGGCGCGGCGGAACCCTTCACAAAATACAGCTATCTGGTAAAAAACGCGGAGGACCTGCCCAGGATCATCAAGGAGGCGTTTCACATCGCTTCCACCGGACGTCCCGGGCCGGTGCTCATCGATATCCCCGTCAACGTACAGGACCAGAAAATAGATTTTGCGCTTTCCGGCCCTGTGGAGTTGCGCGGATATAAGCCCACCATCAAGGGCCATGCGGGTCAGATCAAGCGCGTCTGCAAGGCCATCGGCAGCGCGGAGCGGCCTTTGATCTGCGTGGGCGGCGGGATCTTTGCCGCCGACGGCCAGAAAGAGCTGAAGCGCTTCGCGGAAGCGCTCAATATTCCCGTGGTATCCACTATGATGGGGATCGGCGCCATACCGACCGCCCATCCTTTATAT
Source organism: Anaerovoracaceae bacterium (assembly GCA_035561275.1). Taxonomy (GTDB): domain Bacteria; phylum Bacillota; class Clostridia; order Peptostreptococcales; family Anaerovoracaceae; genus Anoxybacterium. The sequence continues at coordinate 4,461 of DATMXY010000005.1, forward strand.
ATGGGAATGCTGGGAATGCACGGGAAATCCGCCGCAAACCAGGCGATCTCGGATTCCGATCTGTTGATCATCATCGGCGCGCGGGTTTCCGACCGTGCGGTCCTGCTGCCCGCCAATGTAAAACACAGTACAAAAATCGTCCATATCGATATCGATCCGGCTGAGATCGGGAAAAACCTGAGCACCCTGATTCCCGTCGTAGGCGACGCAAAAGAGGTGCTGGTCCAGATCCTGGACGCGGAGCCGTCGGCCAAAACCGACCAATGGACCGAACAGCTGCAGGAGAAAAAGGAAAAGCTGGTACTGGATTATGCTCCGCGGAAAACCGGGATCAATCCAAAGGCCTTTGTCAGCATGCTTTCTTCCAGACTGCCGGATGACAGCATTTACTGCGCCGACGTAGGCCAGAATCAGATCTGGTCAGCCGCCAACTGCGAAGTGAAGTCGGGCAGGTTCCTGACCTCCGGGGGCATGGGCACCATGGGCTATTCCATTCCGGCGGCCATCGGGGCGAAGATCGCCGCTCCGGACAAGACCGTTGTCGCCGTATGCGGCGACGGCGCCTTCCAGATGAACATGATGGAGCTTGCCACCATCTGCCAGCAGGGAGTGGATGTCAAGATCGTCGTTATGAACAATAACAAACTGGGGCTAGTCAAGGAGATTCAGAGAAAGTCCTATAAAAATAACGAAATTGCCGTGGACCTCACGGGAAGCCCGGACATCACAGCCATTGCAAGGGCTTACGGAATACCCTCGCGAAGGCTGGAAAGCATGGACGGGGCGGGAGAAGCCATTTCCGAACTGATCGGTCATAAGGGCCCGTACCTGCTGGTATGCGCCGTGGATGAGAACGAACCGTCAATGTGAGCGACGGCGTCAGTTCCTGACGCCTGCGATTTTGAAGATTGGAGGATGGAATTATGAAGCATGTATTGACTGCACTGGTATACAATCAGCCCGGCGTAGTGAGCAGGGTATCGGGTCTTTTCCGGAGGCGGGGATACAACATCGACTCCTTTGTGGGAAGCTCCACGGAGGATGAACGGTTTTCCAGGCTGACCGTCGTCGTTCAGGGGGACGATATCGTCATCGCCCAGGTGATCAGCCAGCTGGAAAAGCTGGAGGACATCATCACCATCGAGGATATCGATGAAAAAAACCTCGTCAGCAAGGTGCTTCTCATCATAAAGGTCAAGGCTGACCTTCGCGATCGCGTGGGCGTCATCACAGTCGCCAACGCCTGTAATATGCGCGTCGTTGAGATGAGCGCGGAATATCTGATCCTGGAGGCGCTGGACTCGGAGGAGCGGATCAGCGAAATGATCGAGATATTCAAGCCTTACGGCATCATCGAACTGGTGAAAACCGGCGTAGTCGCAATGAAGCGGTAAGCAGCCGGCGCCGGCGGAAGATGCGGAATGGAGAACAGATATGAAACATACGATCTCAGTTTTAGTGGAGAACAAAGCGGGCGTCCTGTCGAGGATCTCGGGCCTCTTCGCGAGGCGGGGCTTCAATATCGACAGTCTGGCCGTCGGAACCACAGAGGATAAGAACATTTCCAGGATCACTCTGCTGGTGGACGGGGACGATTATATCGCCGAACAGGTAACCAAACAGCTGAATAAGCAGATCGACGTCATCAAGGTGCGGAAGCTGAACCAGGAGGAAATCACCCGGCGGGAGCTGGTCCTCGTCAAGGTGAGGATGTCGGCGAGCCAGCGGGGCGAGATCATCGATATCGTGAAGATCATGCAGGGGGAAATCGTGGATATCTCCCATGCAACCCTTACGGTGGAGCTTTCCGACAGGCCGGAGAAGGTGGACCTGCTCATCGAACTTCTGTCCCATTACAACATCGTCGAGGTGGCAAGGACCGGAACCATCGCGCTGCAGAAGGGCGCGGAAATCGTATAAACGGACAAATAATCCGAATAAAATGCAATGATTTGAAAGCTGAGCCGCATATCTTCCCCCAGGAACCTTAGAGCGAAGACGCTTCAAAGGGAATATGCCGGCGAGGCTTTTTTTACTTGTTCTTGTCAAAGCCTTAAGATCGTTCATATTATAACATTGCAACGAGGCGGGGTGTATAAAACGTCTCGTTAGCAAAAATTATAGGAAGGATGTGACAAGATGCTATGGGTTGACCATAAATCGGTGCAGGAGCCGTATATATCATCCTTCGCATACATCAATATGCTGAAGGACTACCGGTTTCTTATGACCCAGCTGGCCTATCTGACCAGAGAATATTACATCGCGATGTTCTCCGGCTTCGGCAACGCCGAAGCCATAGCGAGAAGACTGTACGCGATACCGGGTCAATTTCAGGAAAAAGCCGAATTGATTTTCGGTACGCCGTTAAGCGAAGAATTTATGAATCTGCTATCGATGCACGTTGCATATGTACGGTTATTGACAGAGTCCTTGATCAATGGAGACCAGGCCGCCATTGATTACAGTGTGCAGCTGCTATATAAAAATGCCACAGAAATCTCGGCGCATTATGCCAGGGCCAATCCGTTCTGGGATGAAGCGAAATGGAATACTTTGTTAAGCAATTATATCAGCATGCTGATCCAGGACGCGACCGCACTGGCTGCACGTAATTTTGAAAGGGAGCTGAATATCTTTGACCGGATGCTGCTGGCGGCGTTATTTATGGGGGACTATCAGACGGACGGATTTTTTGAGTATCTGACGGCTACAAGGGGTAAAGCGGTTTGACGGCGGCAGGGAGAAAGACGACCATTTTATTCCAAATCATGGCATAATACTTGCTATGTTAAGAGTGGACATGCAGGAGCATCCGTAATCAGGGACTCCTGTGCAATAAAGTTAAGCGGGCAAAATTGGAGGTACTATCAATGCAGGAATTTCATACCCATACGTTTCGTTGCAAGCATGCAGAAGGGGATGTCGCCGATCTGGCGGAATCCGCCGAGCAGAATGGCTATTCTATGCTGGGCGTCTCTGATCACACACCGTTCCCCGATGATCATGATGTTGAAATCAGGATGAGCATAAATGAACTGGACGATTATGTACAGTCGTTTCATAAAGCAAAGGCCGAGCATCCGAAGCTTAAACTGCTGTTGGGGATGGAATGCGAATATTTCCAGGAGTACTGTAATTTTTATAAAGAGGATCTTCTGGGTAAATGGGATTTTGACTATCTGATTCTGGGACAGCATCTCTTTTCCAATGGGAACAGAACGGTTTATTTCTGGAAAGAAGGTCTGGGCGGCACAAAAAAGGAATTAAAGGCCTATACGGAATCCGTCGTCAAAGGGATCGAATCGGAAATTTTCAGCATCGTCGCCCATCCGGATGTGTTCGGGGATTTTTACGCCCCCTGGGACGAGGAGGCGAAATCCTGCTCCCGCTATATTCTGGAAGCCGCGCAGTCTTATCAGATACCCCTTGAGATCAACGGCAACGGATATCGGAAAGGGATCATCGACGCCAGGGGAATCAAAAGATTCCGATACCCTCTGGAACCGTTTTGGGAAATGGCTTCGCAATATGATATTTCCGTACTGGTCGGCGCCGACGCGCATAAGCCTTCCGAGTTGGCGCCCGTTGAAGAAGGCCTGGAACTCGTGGATCGCTATCATCTTAAGGTGGCGGATTTATCAGGATTATACCGGGATACGGCGAAATAAACAAAAACAGGCTCAGAAACAAAACGCTTCGCTCTTTCTATTCAACTCTTTATAT
>DATMXY010000006.1:0-3626 GCA_035561275.1 Anaerovoracaceae bacterium
AAACACAGCCGCTCCCCCAAGAGTAATTCCAAACGTCATAATTCCCGCCCTTCTCTTATTTAGAGGTATCCGGCGGTTTTCAGGCTTCTCTTTTTCCTGCCCGACGGGTTTATCAATTTCCGGATAAACCGTTTTTAAAATAATCATACTAGCTGTTCCTTCTGTCACTTATCCGATGAGGGCGAAGATGTTTTCATAGGAAAGCGTGAAAACATCTCGCGCTCAACCTTGTTTTTGTTTATGCTTCGGATTTTCGCAAATGATCATGACTTTTCCGTCTCTCTTTATGATCTTGCACTTTTCGCAGATTGGCTTTACAGAAGCTCTAACCTTCATTTCATCTTCCTCCTTCTGTGCTGTCTTGTGTAATATAATCGGTTATTTATTTATCTCTCCATGTGATTCTTCCTCTGGTCAGATCATAGGGCGACAGTTCAACCTTTACGCGATCCCCTGGTAAAATCCTGATGAAGTTCATTCTTATTTTTCCTGAAATGTGTGCCAGCACTTCGTAGCCGTTCTCCAGCCTTACAATAAACATCGCGTTGGGCTGGGCTTCCAATACGGTACCAAATACTTCTATGACATCTTTTTTTGCCATATTATACACCTCTCTTTGCTAGCTTGCCCAATTTGCATCGCAAATTGCCGGCGAACTCATGCATCGAAATCACAAATCTATGATTTGTAGATTTCGCCTGCTTACGAAACGTCATTAAACAAAGTTAAAAGTTCCGGCTCACCATCGGTGATCACAACAGTGTTTTCATAATGGGCGGAAAGCTTTCCGTCAACGGTGACAACAGTCCAGTTGTTTTCCAGCACCCTCACCTCATAATCCCCCTGGTTGACCATGGGCTCGATGGCGAACACCATGCCGGGAACGAGCCGCGGGCCTCTGCCCGGTTTTCCGTAGTTGGGGACCTGAGGCTCTTCGTGCATCGCCCTGCCGATCCCGTGCCCCACAAAATCGCGGATCACGGAGAATCCTTCCGATTCGGCCTTTTGCTGGATTGCCGCGGAAATATCCGAAAGCCGGCATCCTGCCTTGCAGAATTTCAGGCCTTCAAAGAAGCTCGCTTCCGTAACGGCGATCAACTTCCTGGCTTCCTTGCTGATCCTGCCCACAGGATAGGTCCTGGCCGCGTCGCTGACATAGCCTTTATGGGTGCTGCCCACGTCCACGCTGACGATATCTCCTTCCCGGAGGAACTTCTTTGAGGACGGGATCCCGTGAACCACTTCCTCGTTAACCGAGACACAGGCGCTGGCAGGATAGCCGTTGTAGCCTTTGAAGCTCGGTATCATATGGTTCTTCAGGATGACGCCTTCCACAAATTCGTCGATCTCCTTCGTGGAGATGCCCGGCCGGATCAGGTTCTTAAGCTCTGAAAGAATATGGGCTGTTACCTTTCCCGATTCTCGCATGATATCAATTTCCTGCTGTGATTTGATGATAATCATCCGCAGTCTCCCAAAACACACACGATGTCTTTGAAAACATCCTCAAGCTCCACGCCGCCATCAATGTACGCGATTTTACCGAGCTTTTTGTAATACTCGACGAGCGGCATTGTCTGCGCGGTGTAGACTGCGATCCTATTTTCAACGGTCGCCGTAGTATCGTCGGATCTCTGATAAAGCTCGCCGCCGCAGACGTCACATTTGCCTTCCACTACCGGCGGCATATTGATCACATGATAGGTGGCGCCGCAGTTCCTGCAGACCCTCCTGCCTATCAGCCTTGTCATCAGCACTTCTTTATCTACATCGATGTCCAGAACCTTATCAATGCTGAGATTCCGTTCGTTCAGAAATTTGTCAAGCTGTTCAGCCTGGTGCACCGTCCTGGGAAAGCCGTCCAGCAGGAAGCCGTTTTTACAGTCTTCCTCCAGCAGGCGGGCTTCGGCGATCTCAAGAACAAGATCGTCGGGAACGAGTTCGCCGCGGTTCATATATTCCTGTGCCTTTTTGCCGAAATCAGTCCCCTCTTTCATGTGCTTTCTGAAGATGTCGCCTGTTGAAATATGAGGAATGCCGTATTTCTGACAAATCCTTGCTGCCTGTGTACCCTTGCCGGCGCCCGGAGGCCCCAGCATTATGAGTCTAAGCATTTGAAGTCCCCCTTTCAAAAGCTCGTTACGTTATTTCAGGAAGCCCTGATAATTTCTCATGACCATATGGGATTCAAGCTGTTTCATTGTGTCAAGGGCAACGCCGACCACGATAAGCAGCGAAGTTCCGCCAAACCGCATATCCAAAGCGGTACTGTGACTGATGAGGGTCGGCAGGGTTGCGATGAATGCAAGGAACACTGCTCCTACAAATGTGATTCTGGTCATTACTTTATTTAAATATTCAACTGTGGATTTTCCCGGCCTGATTCCGGGTATGAATCCGCCGTTTGCCTTCATGTTGTTCGCCACTTCCATGGGGTTGAATACGATGGCCGTATAGAAGAAGGTGAAGAACATGATCAAAATGATATTGAAAACGCCATAGATCCACACGCCGGGATTTCCCGACGGCGACAGCCAGGTATTCACAAAGTCCGCAAAACCGCCTTTTGGTATAAAGTATGTGATGGTGAGCGGAAATTGCAGCAGGGAAAGCGAAAAGATTACCGGAATAACGCCGGCCTGATTTACCCTCATGGGAATGTGGGTGCTCTGCCCGCCGTACATTTTTCTTCCGACAACCCTCTTTGCGTACTGAACCGGCACCCTTCTCTGGCCCTGCTGGATCAGGATGATGCCAACGATTACCAGCAGCGCGAAGATGGCGAACAGGATCACCGTCACAACGGTGATCTCGCCTGCCTGGAGCCTGACCCAGGTCTGATGGATGGCGCTTGGGATCCTGGACACGATACCTGCCATGATGATCAGAGATATCCCGTTTCCGATGCCGTTTTCATTGATCTGCTCACCGAGCCACATCAGGAACGCGGTACCGGCCGACAGGGTCAATACGATCACGGTGATGGAGAAAAAGTCCTTGCTGACGATGGCCTGCCGGAACAGTCCGACGGAAAGCCCGATGGCCTGAATAAAGGCCAGCACCACCGTCAGGTATCGCGTGTACTGAGCGATCTTCTTTTTCCCCTCAGTCCCCTCCTTTGCCAGCGCCTCCAGGCTGGGCACCGCAATGGTAAGAAGCTGCAATATGATCGAAGCGGTGACGTAAGGAGTGATGCTCAAGGCAAATATGGTAAAGTTGCTGAACGCCCCTCCCGAGAACAGGTCAAACAAACCAAACAGTCCTGTATTTCCGCTGAACACGTCTTTTAAGATATCTCTGTCGATACCCGGAACAGGAATATTTGAGCCCAGTCTGAAAACTAATATCATCAATAAGGTGAAAATGATCTTCTTTCTGATATCAGCAATCTTCCACGCCTGGGCGATTGTTCTAATCATGTTCATCTTAGATCACCTCTGCCTTTCCCCCGGCCTGCTCGATCTTTGCTATTGCTGTTTTGCTGAATTTATGGGCCTGGACGGTGACGTTCTTTTCAAGAGTCCCTTCTCCAAGGATCTTGATGCCGTCGATAACCTGTTTTGCAAGCCCTTTTTCCTTGATCAGTTCTGGAGTGACAACCGTGCCTGCTTCAAATACGTTTAAAT
>DATMXY010000007.1:0-3587 GCA_035561275.1 Anaerovoracaceae bacterium
CCCGCTGCGGACGTCCAAAGAAAAAACCCGCTCAGGCGGGCTTCTCTCAAATTTATTAGTTTATCTTTTCTTCCACGTACTTTACGATATCTCCGACATTCTGGAATTTTTCGGCCTCTTCATCGGGAACCTCGATTTCAAACTCGTCTTCGATGGCCATGATGATCTCAACTGCATCCAAAGAATCGGCCTCCAGATCTTTCATCAGGCTAGTTTCAAGAGTAACGGCGGATTCATCTACCCCCAACTGCTCAACTATGATCTCCCTTATTTTTTCAAATGTCATATTTTACCTCCATGTTTTAAGCAATTTGAACAATTCCAGCTTAGTTTCACCAATGCTCAAACCTATTATAAGTTACTGTATTCAATACTGCAATAGCTTTTTATTTTTTTTTATTTCGAGTCGTGAAGCGCGATCCAGGCCTCGTAAGTTTCCGCGAGCAATTCCTTCAAACTGTTCAAATCACTTTGATAGGCAGCTATCTTCACATGGTCGGTATAGACTTCTTCCCGGCACATCTCACTTTGAATCCGTTCTATTTTTGCTTCCGTCTCCGCAATGGAATCCTCCATGCGCTTCCGATCCTTCTCCAGTCTTTTCTGCCGCATCTGCTCTTCCTTGTTCCGCCGGCGCTCCTCCATGGAGGAAACGCCCGAAGCGGAAGTCTCTGAAACGGAAAAAGGGTTCCCGGTATCGCCGGCGAAACCGCCGGAACCCGAAGAGGGATGCCCCGCGCCGGCGCCCGCTTTCTGTCCCAGTTCTTCGAGATAACTCTTGCCCGAACCGAGGGACTGCTTCTTTTCCATATAGTAGTCATACCCGCCGAGATAATTCGTGAAACCGCCTTCGCCCAGCTCCGCGATGCGGGTGGGTATCCTGTTGAGGAAGTATCGATCATGGGATACGATGATCATCGAGCCGGGGAAATCCGTCAGGGCCTCTTCAAAGATCTCTTTCGAAGCGATATCCAGATGATTGGTGGGCTCGTCCATGATCAGCAGATTTGCGCCCGACAGCATGAGCTTCAGCAGGGAAAGCCTCGCCTTCTCTCCTCCGCTCAAAGAAGATACGGGCTGAAAAACCGTATCGTTCTTAAACAGGAAGCGTCCGAGCAGGCTGCGCACCTCCGTATCGCTGTAAAGGCGAAAGGCGGAATGCACTTCCTCAAGGACCGTGTTGCCGGAATCAAGAAGATTCTGCTCCTGATCGTAATATCCGAAGGAAATGTTATGACCAAGCTTGATATATCCCTGATCCGGCTCTTCCTCTCCCAGAATGATTTTTAAAAGAGTTGTCTTTCCAATACCGTTCGGCCCTACCAGACATATTCTTTCTCCTCTTTTCACATCCAAACCGACATTGCGGAAAAGCTCCCTTCTGTGATCGCCCCTCCCGAAGCTTTTGGAAAGCTCTTTGATCAGCAGAACGTCATATCCGCTCTGGAAATTCTGCTTAAACCGGATTTTCATTTTGCCGGGCCCCGCCGCAGGCTTATCCAGGCGCTCAATGTGCTCCAGCCGCTTTTCCCTTGATTGCGCCCGTTTCGCCAGCTTTTCGGTGCCGTGCTGTTTAAAGCGGCGGATCATTTCCTCCTGTCGTTGGATCTCCTTTTGCTGATGCTCGTATTTTCTCAGTTCGTCCGCCTCTCTCAGCCGCTTTTTTTCGGCATAGGCGGAGTAATTTCCTTCATATGTAACGAGCTTATGGTTTTCGATCTCAAAGACCCGGTTCACCGTCTGGTCCAGAAAATAACGGTCGTGGGAGATGACTGCGATGGTTCCCGGGTAGGATTTCAAATATTGTTCCAGCCACTTCAGAGTGCCGATGTCCAGGTGGTTGGTGGGTTCGTCCAAAAACAGCAGGTCGGGCTTTTTCAGAAGCAGTGCCGCCAGGGCCAGGCGGGTCCGCTCTCCGCCGCTCAGGATCGAGATCTTTTTATGGAAAAATTCCTCCGGAAATGCCATGCTGGAAAGGATCCCGTTGATTTCGCTCTTATACCCGTATCCGTTCTTATTTTTAAAGGCTTCCTGCAGGTCGTCATACTGATGCAGCAGCTTCGTCACGTCTTCCCCGTTCCCGGATTCCTCGGAAATCCGGTGCGAAAGCCTTTCCATCTCCTGCTCCATTTCGATGACTTCGGCAAAGATTGCCAACATTTCCTCGTAAACGGTTTTCTCGGACTCGAAGTTTTCGCTTTGCCTGAGATATCCGATCCTTGTTCCCGCGGATACAAAAAAATCACCCGAATCACCGGCAAGTCTGCCGGAAAGGATGTTCAGCAGCGTGGTTTTCCCCGCGCCGTTGGCGCCGACGACGCCGATCCTGTCCCCTTGGTTGATATGGAAGGAGACATTGGTCAGGATGGGGTCCACTCCGTATAATTTTGTAATATTGTTGGCTGAAAGTATAATCATATCCTTATCTTGAGTTTCCGTCACTGCCGCCGTATCAATTCCGCTAAAGCGCCAGACTGGGGTATGCGTCCAGATAGAAATCGTCCTCCATACCCGCTTTATACTTGTAATATGCGGCGCAGGCGATCATTGCCGCGTTGTCGGTGCAAAGGACCGGGGAGGGATAGTACAGTTCCAACCCCTTTTCATTGCACGCCTCCCTCAGCAGCTTCCGCAGGAGGCTGTTGGCCGCTACGCCTCCTGCCAGTACGATCCTGTCCTTTTTCATCCGTTCGGCGGCCATGATCGTCTTGGCGACGATGACCTCCATAACGGCAAGCTGGAAGCTCGCGGCGGTATCGCTGACACTGACCGCTTCTCCCTTAAGCTTTTGTGTATTCAAATAGTTCAAAACACCGGTCTTGATCCCGCTGAAGCTGAAATCCAGGCTATCCTTTTCAAGAAAAACCCGCTTGAATTCAACTGCGTGGGGGTTCCCTTCCTTTGCCGCCTGGTCGATGAGCGGGCCGCCGGGATAACCCAGGCCGAGCACTCTGGCAACCTTGTCAAAGGCCTCTCCTGCGGCGTCGTCTCTGGTCCGGCCCAAAACTTCATACCGATTGTAATCCGCAACGTCGGCAATGGTGGTGTGGCCGCCGGAGGCGACAAGGGCGACGAAGGGGGGAGTCAATCCTTTATGTTCGATGTAATTGGCGCAGATATGGCCCTGGATGTGATGAACGCCCACAAGGGGCTTTCTCAGAGCATACGCCAGGGACTTCGCGGTGGCCAGTCCGATGAGCAGCGCGCCCACAAGCCCAGGCCCGTGGGTGACGCCGATGAGGTCGACGTCTTTCAGCGTAATTTCCGCCTCTTTCAGGGCGCTGTCGACCACCGTGTTGATATTGTCCAGATGATGGCGTGACGCGATTTCCGGAACGACGCCGCCGAACGCCTGATGCACTTTGATCTGGGATGCGATGACGTTGGAAAGCATTTCCCGTCCTTCCGCGACGACGGCCGCCGAAGTTTCATCGCAGCTGGACTCTATGCCCAGGGTTATAAATCGATTGTTCTTCATTCTTTTTATTCCATATTTGTAAAGCGGTTCTGCATATTCAGAACGCACCGGTCGTCCGCGGACAGATGCCTGCAGTTTTCACAGGACTGATAGTCGATCATATTGAAGG
>DATMXY010000008.1:0-4389 GCA_035561275.1 Anaerovoracaceae bacterium
ACAGTATCCTGCAATACTGGTCAAGTGCCTTTCCTTCTACCAGAAAGTGAGTGGAATCCATGGCTAATATGAGATTGCCATCTCCCACAGGGAAATGGCAATCTTTGGCCTGTCTTTTGACTGGATAGATAGGATATAGCTGAAAATATTTATTGTATATATCTTTTTTTTATTATTCATGTAGTCATCTCGCATAGACAGCCTAAGTTATCTCTAAACCTTAAGGTCTGTTCAATATACTTATGCCTGATATACTTCTCTCTTTTTATAGTGGGTATGCAACAACTTATGAGACAGCTTGCCGCATGGCTCTTTCAAATAATCAGAATACAGCTGCTGTACTTCCTTGTTTTGATGAGATTTCCTTAAAACCCGTTTTTCGTCCTCAGTGTAAAGAGCCTCAGCCCTCTTTACTTTCGGATTCAACTCCAGCCTCTTTTGTGAAGATACGTGAGGCTGGCCGCCTCCGTGGACACAGCCGCCCGGACAGGCCATGATCTCAATGAAGTGATACTCTTTTTCCCCTGCACGGATCGAATCCAGCAGCTTGGCCGCATTTGCCGTTCCATGGGCGATGGCAATCTTGATCTCTATGTCTTTACCTTCTACCGGCAATGTGACCGATGCTTCCTTGATTCCCGCAAGGCCCCGGCATTCCTTATATTCAATTTCCCGAAGATCCTTCCCCATCAGAATATCCGCGACAGTCCTTAAAGCCGCCTCCATGACTCCTCCGGTAGCCCCGAAGATCACCCCTGCGCCGGTATACTTGCCCAGGATGCTGTCCGGCTCTTCATCGTGAAGCGTAAGGAAGTCGATGCCGGCCTGTTTTATCATTTTTCCAAGTTCTCTGGTAGTCAGCGAAAAATCCACGTCCCTTATCCCGTCGACTTCCATCTCCGGCCGGTTTGCCTCAGTTTTCTTTGAGGTGCACGGCATAATGGATACGCAGACCATCTTCCGGGGATCTATGTTGAATTTCTCCGCGTAATAGGACTTGACCACCACCCCGAACATCTGCTGTGGCGATTTGCAGGTGGAAAGGTTATCCAAAAAGTCCGGGTAATTCATCTCGCAATACCGGACCCATCCGGGCGAGCAGGAAGTGATCATAGGAAGAACCCCTCCTTCCTTGATTCTATGAAGCAGCTCGGTGCCCTCTTCCATGATGGTAAGGTCCGCGGAAAAATTCGTGTCAAATACCCTATCAAATCCGATCCTCCGCAAAGCCGCCACCATCTTGCCCGTAACGGCGGTTCCGACAGGAAGGCCAAATTCCTCACCCAAAGCGGCTCTTACGGCGGGAGCGGTCTGCACCACTACAAATTTTTCGGGATCGTCAATTGCCTCCCAGACCTGTTCGATGTAGGATTTCTCTCTCAACGCCGCTACAGGACAGGCCACGATACACTGACCGCAATAGATGCAGTCCACATCTCTCATGCTGAATTCAAAGGCAGGCGCCACCTTTGTATGGAACCCTCTTCCCGTATAGTCCAGAACGCCGATGCCCTGGACATTCGTGCATGTGCTGATGCACCTTCCGCAGAGGACGCACTTGCTGGAATCGCGCACGATGGAATAGGACAGATCATCCAAAACAGGCTTTCTTACCGCTCCGTCATAGGGGACCTCCGCCACTCCGAATTCTTCGCACAGCGCGTTCAACTCGCAGGTGCCGTTTCTGACACAGGTCAGGCATTCCCTGTTATGATTTGCCAGAATGAGTTCAAGATTTTTTCTGACCGCTTTCCTCACTCTTGCCGTATTCGTTCTGATATTCATCCCTTCCTGAACCTGAAGAACGCAGGCTGCGGGCAAATTTCTCATCGGCACACCATTCACATCCGCCTCGACCACACAGACTCTGCAAGCCGCGGGTTCATTTACATCCTTAAGATAACAAAGGGACGGTATCTTGACGCCCGCTTTTTTGGCCGCCAGCAGCACGGTGTCATCCGGTTGCGCTGCGACCGTGATCCCGTTTATGATAACTTTTACTGAATTCGTCATTATACCTACCCTCCTACTTTCTAACGATTGCTTCGAACGGACATGCTTCCATGCAAGCGCCACATTTTATACATTGACCGGGGTTTATTACATGCTTTTCCTTTATTTTTCCCGAGATGGCGTTTACGGGGCATTGCTTCAGGCACTTGGAGCACCTCTTGCAATCATCGGTAATAAAATAAGACAGTAATTCCTTGCATACGCCCGCGGGACATTTTTTATCCGTAACATGGGCTTCATATTCTCTTCTGAAGTGTTTCAACGTGGACAGGACAGGGTTGGGAGCCGTCTGCCCCAGGGCGCATAAGGATGTGTTTTTAAGGTGCTCCCCTAGTTCCTCAAGCTCCGTCAGGTCTTTCATGGAAGCGTTTCCCTCTACGGTCTTGTCCAGAATTTCCAGCATCCTTTTCGTTCCTTCCCTGCATGGGGTGCATTTGCCGCAGGATTCGTCCACGATAAAGTCGAGGAAGAACCGGGCGATGTCCACCATGCAGTTATCCTCATCCATAACGATCATCCCGCCGGAGCCCATCATGGAACCGATGGCCACAAGATTGTCGAAATCGATGGGGGTATCCAGATTTACTTCCGTAATGCATCCTCCGGACGGGCCGCCGGTCTGGACCGCTTTAAATGCTTTTCCTCCAGGACAGCCGCTACCGATCTCAAAAATAACCTCTCTCAAAGTGATTCCCATGGACACTTCCACAAGGCCGGTATTGTTAATTTTTCCACCCAAAGCAAATACTTTAGTACCCGGTGATTTTTCCGTTCCATAACCCCTAAACCAGTCCGCGCCTTTTATGATAATCTGGGGGATATTTGCCAGAGTCTCTACGTTATTAATGCAGGTGGGCTTCTCCCACAGTCCTTTGTTTGCCGGAAAAGGCGGCTTATTTCTGGGCATGCCTCTCTTTCCTTCGATGGAAGCGATCAGTGCGGTTTCTTCTCCGCAGACAAAGGCTCCGGCTCCCAGCCTGATCTCGATGTCAAAATCAAATCCACTGCCGAGAATGTCTCTGCCCAACAAGCCCATCTCTTCCGCCTGTTGAATTGCGATTTTCAGCCTTTGAACCGCCACCGGATACTCTGCCCTCACGTAAATGAAGCCTTTTGTAGCCCCAATGGCATAACCTCCTATGATCATGGCCTCCAATACTGCATGGGGGTCTCCTTCCAGAACGCTTCTATCCATAAAGGCTCCCGGGTCTCCTTCATCCGCATTGCAGATGATATATTTCTGGTCGGCTTTATTTGGCGCCGCAAAGCTCCATTTCATCCCGGTGGAAAAGCCGGCGCCACCCCTGCCTCTGAGTCCGGAGGCCTTCATCACCTCAATGACTTCATCCGGACTCATTTTGAAAAGGGCCTTAGAAAGCGCCTGGTATCCGTCCATCGCTATGTATTCCTTAATATCTTCAGGATTGATGCTTCCGCAGTTTTTTAAAACCACCCTTACTTGTTTCTGATAGAATTGACTTTCATTAAGATTTTTCGGAACTCCGTCCGGACCCCCGTCCACGGTATATCCAAAGACCGGCTGCCCTTTTACCAAATGCTGCAAAACAATGTCTTTTGCCTTTTCTTCGTCAACGTGAATGTAGGATACCTTCTCCTTTCCCTCCTGAAATACTTCTACAATTGGTTCATAGGTACACATGCCGATGCACCCTGTAGGAACGACGCAGACATTCTTTAAGTTCGTTTTCATTACTTCTTTCTGCAAGGTTTCCAGAACCCCTTTTGCCCCGGCGGAAATTCCGCAGGTACCCATGCCTACTACGACCCGGTACCCTTCTTTGGGCTGAAAAGAACCTAAGGCTTCGGCTTTGACTTCATTTAAAGAAAGCATATCTGTCCCTCCTATCCTCTATATTTTTCTAAAATTTCAGGAATTGCTTCAACGCTATAGAGATTTGCATATACATCTTCATCCACCATCATTACAGGGGAAAGGCCGCAGCATCCAAGGCACCGGGCGGCATCAAGCGTGAAATATCCGTCCGATGTAGTTTCTCCAACCGTAACGCCTAACTCTTCAGATAATTTGTCAATGATCTTCTGCGCCCCTCTCACATAGCATGCCGTCCCCAGGCAAACGGCAATCTGATGCTTCCCTTTTGGCGAGGTTGTGAACTGACTATAGAAAGTAGTTATTCCAAACAGCTCGGAAATTGGTATGCCTGTATGCTCCGCAACAAACTTATGTACCTCTAATGGCAGATACCCAAAGATACGCTGTGCTTCCTGCAGAGCCCGCATCGCCATGCCATCGGACCCTTTCAGATCGTCAAGATAAAGCTTCAGCGCGATAAATCTCTCGTCCTTTGTTGTGTCAAAACAGGATTCATTTTTCATTTAGAGTCTCCTTCTTAT
>DATMXY010000009.1:0-5708 GCA_035561275.1 Anaerovoracaceae bacterium
GATTTATAATGACAGATGAAGGGTTAAAAAGTTTACTGGGTTTTCTGCTCAGAAATAAGGATACGGCC
The DNA here is from genome assembly GCA_035561275.1 of Anaerovoracaceae bacterium. Taxonomy (GTDB): domain Bacteria; phylum Bacillota; class Clostridia; order Peptostreptococcales; family Anaerovoracaceae; genus Anoxybacterium. The sequence continues at coordinate 69 of DATMXY010000009.1, forward strand.
TTTACCGTTCTTGAAAATTTCAAACCGGAGGACATTGAGGAAGGGATTCTTGCTATTCCGGAAAAATTGATTAACGAAGATATCAAGATGCTGATCCTGGATAAGGCGGGGCCTTACCTGAACGACTACGGGGTTCTTTTCCTTGAGAACGCAATCCTCCTGGACCTGGATATCAATGTCAAACCGCTGGGAAGGCTGAAGGCAAAATATATGCTGTCGGTCAACCGGTTTGATTTTTGCGGAGATACCCACCGGATCAGTCTTTCCTATAAAGAGGATGTGAAGTCGGAGGGAAATTTTTTACAGAGTATGGCGCTCAAGGCCGTCGCAATGAATCGAGGCTACCTGCAGGCCGCGGCGGAAATGATGAAGCTGGACTTCGTTGAGGCGGGAGAGGACGTCGTCGCCATTTATCTCGACAAGCTGGAACTTGTAAAGAAAATCCCGCCCGGGCTGAACGTCAGATATGTCAGCAGCTTAGACGGGATATTGAAGCTTAAGTTTTATTTTGCGTAGATCTCTTCTTTGTTAATCACGTTGATGCCATGGGCGGTCAGTTCTTCCACCGCCTTTTCCTGGTTATCCACCTTTAAAACGACGTAGGGCATTTCCCGTTTCCTCATGATAAAGGAATAAATGTAGTCGATATTGATGTCCGCATCCCGTAAAATGGAGAAGATCTGGTTCAGGCTGCCCGTTTTGTCTTCCGGCTCGACAGCAATGACCTTGCTCACCTTTGCTACGATGCCTTCTTTGTTTAAAATCTCCACGGCCCGGTCCGGATCGTCGACGACGATCCTCAGGATCCCGTATTCTGCGGTATCAAAAACCGCGATGGCCCGGATGTCGATATTGTGCCGGACGAGAATCTCCGTCAGCTCCGACAGGCTTCCTTTTTTATTCGGGATAAAGATTGATATTTGTTTTATCAGCATCTATTTTACCTCCCTCATATCGATCACTCTTTTCGCTTTTCCTTCAAATCTGGCCAAGCTTCTGGGTTCGACCAGGTTTACCTTCGCGTCGATGCCCAGCACCGTCCTCAGCTGGTGCCTGACCTTTTGGTTCAGGTTTTCAAGCAAGGCAAAGGAATCCAGGAGATTCGCATCCACCAGCTCGACGTCGACTTCGATCTTGTCCAGGTAACCCTTTTTATACACCTTGATCTGGTAATGGGGTCCGATTCCGTCGATCTTCAGCAGCACATCCTCGATCTGCGACGGAAATACATTAACGCCGCCCAGTATCAGCATGTCGTCGCTACGGCCCTGGATCTTGGCCATCCTGACAGTCGTTCTGCCGCAATCGCATTTTTCGTAGTGAAGGGACGTGATGTCCTTTGTCCTGTATCTTAAAATCGGAAGCGCTTCCTTTGTAATTGTGGTAAGAACCAACTCACCGACTTCGCCCTCGCCCAATACTTCGCCAGTACCAGGGTCGATGATCTCCGGCAGGAAATGGTCCTCGCTGATATGCATTCCCTTTAATGCCAGGCATTCACCGGACACGCCCGGTCCAACAAGTTCGCTCAGTCCATAATTCTCAGTGGCAAACATCCCCCAGCGTTCGTTGATTTCTTTTCTCATACCCTCCGTGGAGCCTTCGCCGCCGAAGAGCCCCCATTTCAGGGAGAGTTCCTTTTTCGGATCGACGCCCATTTCAAGAGCGACCTCGGCCATATGCAGCGCATAGGACGGTGTGCCGATGAGCGTCGTGGTCCCAAAGTCCTTCATGATCATAATATGCTTTTCCGTGTTTCCGCTGGACATGGGGATGACGGCGGCGCCCACCCGTTCCAGGCCCTGATGAAGCCCGAAAGCGCCGGTGAAAAGCCCGTATCCGAAGGCGATCTGCGCCGTGTCCTCGTCGGTTACTCCCGCCATGGTGACCAGACGCGCGATGAGCTCGCTCCAGGTGTCCATATCCTTTCTCGTATATCCTACGACTGTAGGCTTTCCGGTGGTTCCCGAGGATGCGTGGAATCTGACGATATCCTTTCGCGGAGATGCAAAAAGTCCAAAGGGATAATTCTTTCTGAAATCATCCTTTACTGTGAAAGGGATTTTTTTCAGATCTGCCAATGTGTTGATATCTCCGGGCTCGATCCCCGCTTCTGTAAGCTTCTCTTTATAATACGGAACGTTTTGATAAACCCGCTCCACGGTCTTCTTCAGCCGGTCAAGCTGAATCTTTTCAAATTCTTCCCTTTCCAGGGTTTCTTCCCTGCTCCATATTTTACTTTCGGCCATTTTCCTACGTACCTCCCGGAATCATTATGGCATGCCGATGCATGCCCGCAGCGGAAAAATTCCATCCGGCTAAAGCCGGGGAATTTCCGTATGGCACCTACCAGACATTTGCTTTGCAAATGTGGTCAGGTGCGCAAAACTACATACCTTCGAGGCTGATTATACCACATAGCCAGGATCCGTTCAAGGATTTCCGGACCTTCAGGGCTTGCCGGCATTCCGAACCTTCAGGGCTTGTCGGCAATTAAGGCTGTGGATTTTATCGAAACTTGTTGTTTGAGTATGCCGGAATGTGGTATAACTGTATCATCAGAGGTTACTGAACCAACTGATAGGAATTGAACGACGATTTAGAATACTTAAAGCTCTTATAAGGATTAAAATGAAGAAAGGATCGCGGAACAATGGCAATAGAGTGGACTCCGAATTTGTCTGTCGGAATAAACAGTATCGATCAGCAGCACAAAACCTTGTTTGACAAGGCGAACCAGCTTTTTGAGGCCGGGAAAAACAACAGGTCAAAAGAATTCATCGCAGAAATGCTGGAATTTCTTGACGCCTATACAAAGCAGCATTTCCAGGAAGAAGAAACTTATATGCGCTCCATCAGCTATCCGGGATATGATGATCAGAAAAAGCTGCACACGGGCTTTATCGCAGCTTTGGGAAGACTTAAGAACGAATACCGGGAATCCGGAGGAAATATTCTTGTCATACTTAACGCAAACCAGATGGTTGTGGACTGGCTTCTGAAGCATATCTCCATCGAAGACAAAAAAATCGGAGCCTTCGCAAACGGCACGAAATAACGGAGGCGTTTCAAACCGGATCAACCGGTTTGGACATATCTACCCTTTTCCATTCTTAAAGAGCTCTATGCAAATGCTGCATAGAGCTCTTAATTTGATCATACTTTAAATACTCTTCTTGCGGCTGATTACTCCGGGCAAGTTATTTGGCGCCCTTTTCCTCTGTGGTTTTGATGCGCATCGAGTAGAAGGAACGGTATACGAATACCAGACCGACCACGAACAGCGCGGCGCCGACATAAGGCGCGATGTCCTTAAAGGCATCCGTAATGGCGATTTCCATTGCCAGCAGCCCGAAGAGCGTCGTGAACTTGATGATGGGGTTGAGGGCTACGGAAGAGGTGTCCTTGAAAGGATCGCCTACCGTGTCTCCGACTACCGTCGCGTCATGAAGTTCAGTCCCCTTCATCTTCAGATCCACCTCAACCACCTTCTTGGCATTATCCCAGCATCCGCCTGCGTTGGCCATAAAGATCGCCTGGAACAAACCGAATACGGCGATGGAAATCAAATAGGACACAAAGAAAGCAACCGGTTTTTCGCTCTGGGCCGGCGCCGAGAAGAACGCAAATGCCAGGGTAAATGTAAAGATCACGATAAAGATATTCAACATACCTTTCTGCGCATATTGGGTGCAGATCTTGACGACTTCCTTGGATTTCTCCGTGGACGCCTTCAGGTCCGCGTTCTCGTCAAGCTGAATGTTTCTCTTGATATATTCCACAGCTTTGTATGCGCCCGCGGAAACGGCCTGCATGGAAGCGCCCGTGAACCAGAAGATTACCGCTCCGCCGCAGATAAAGCCCAGGATCGTGTACGGATTAAGCATGTTCAGCACCATTTCGGGCTGTACGCCGACGACCCTCTCGATGACCAGGATCAGTGAGAAGATCATGGTGGTGGCGCCGACTACAGCGGTTCCGATGAGAACCGGCTTTGCCGTGGCTTTGAAGGTGTTGCCCGCGCCGTCGTTGGCCTCAAGGAAATGCTTCGCCTTTTCGAAGTTTGGTTTGAAGCCGAAGTCTTTTTCGATTTCCTCTTCCACTCCGTCCATTGTTTCGATCAGGGATAATTCATAAATGGACTGAGCATTGTCGGTCACAGGGCCGTAGCTGTCCACAGCGATGGTAACGGGGCCCATTCCGAGGAACCCGAACGCAACCAGGCCGAATGCAAAGATGGAAGGATAGATCATGACGTCGGACAGTCCGAATCCGCTGGCAATGTACGCAACGAGCATCAGGATAAAGAATACCATGCCCATCCAGAATGCGCTGAAATTGCCTGCGACGAGACCTGAGATAATATTCAGGGAAGCGCCGCCTTCTCTGGAAGTGGCGACTACCTCGTTGACATGCTTTGATTTCGGGCTTGTAAAGATCTTTGTAAATTCCGGAATCACAGCGCCGCCGATGGTGCCGCAGCTGATGATGCAGGAGAGCACGATCCATAAGTTTGCGCCTGCCTCGCCGACGGGAGTCCCGGGGCCGATCACAAGATAGCTTACGATAAATGTAACGATGATGGACAGAATGGAAGTGATCCATACCAGATGCGTCAAGGGCTCTTCAAAGTCAAGATCCTCGACATTTTTATATCTGCTGTTCGCGAGCGCACTGTTGATATAGAATGCGGCGACGGATGTGATGATCATCAGGATACGCATTACAAAGATCCACACCAGAAGGTCCTGCTGGATTTCGCCGGCAACAGCAAGCACAATAAATGAAATCAGGGCTACTCCGGTAACGCCGTAGGTTTCAAACCCGTCGGCAGTAGGGCCGACGCTGTCTCCCGCGTTGTCTCCGGTGCAGTCCGCGATAACTCCGGGATTTCTCGGGTCGTCTTCGCCGATCTTGAATACGATCTTCATCAGGTCGGAACCGATGTCCGCGATCTTTGTGAAGATACCGCCCGCGATCCTCAATGCGGAAGCGCCCAGGGACTCGCCGACGGCAAAACCGATAAAGCAGGAGCCCGCGATTTCCCTCGGGATAAAAATCAGAATAAACAGCATCATGAATAATTCAACGCAGATCAGCAGCACGCCGATGCTGATCCCGGCATCCAGGGGGATGTTCAGGAGCTTCAGGGGTTTCCCCTCCAGGGCGGCGAAAGCCATGCGGCTGTTTGCCATCGTGTTCATACGGATGCCATACCAGGCGACTCCGTAGGATCCAAGGATACCGATCACCGACCAGAGCAGGATGACGGCAACGCCGCCAACTCCCTTACCCTCCAGTGCGCCAAAGTAAAACGCGATACATACGCCGATAAAGACAAAAAGAAGTAAAAGGAATTTTCCCTGCTGGATTAGATAGGTCTTGCAGGTCTCGTAGATGGTGTTTGCCACGTCGAGCATGGCCTGGTGGGCGGTCAGTTTCTTGACTTTGTTGAACTGGTAGAAGCCGAAAAGCATTCCCAGGATACAGATACCGATACCTACCATTAAAAGTGAGTTCTGTGAAGAACTTAATTGCGGTATTATTAAATCCGCTTCACTGGCATAAGAAGTTACCGGAAAGCAGACTACCGTAAGTACTGCAAGTAAGCTTAGCAACTTATAGCGCAATTCTATACAC
>DATMXY010000010.1:0-5674 GCA_035561275.1 Anaerovoracaceae bacterium
CGTTATAATTTTCACCAATAATTCACGGATCATTATGGTTCAAATTTACTTTATGCTCTAAAATTCAGCAATTAAGGCAACTCGGTACAGCAAAATATTACTCTGCATTGATGCGGTGGAATGGTATGATATAAATGAATCAATATACGTATCGGGAGGTAAGTATGAAAATGCAGGGAAGAGTCCTCAGCGAAGAAGAAAAGCTGAGAATCCATAAAGACAGCGTCAGAATATTGGAAGAGGTCGGAGTGCGGGTCCCAAGCCATCCGGCGCTGGCGCTCCTGGAATCCGGAGGCGCCAGAATAGATTGGGACAGTCGTGTCGCTTTTATTTCCGGAGACATGGTCAGGGCTGTCCTTGAAACGGCGCCGAAGGAGTTTGTCCTGGGGGCCAGAAATCCGGCGATGGATCTGGCGCTGCCGTCCCCTTACACCGTATATAATATGGACGGCTGCGGCGTAAATACGATTGATTTTAATACGGGCGCCAGGCGTTCTGCAGTGCTGCAGGATATTGCGGACTCGGCACGGGTTTTCGAGGAGATCGGCATTTGCAACGTTTACTGGCCGCCGGTTTCTCCAGGCGACATTCCCAATGAATCCGGCGGTATCGTACGGGCGGGTATCTCCTTTATGAACACCTCGAAACATATCATGGACGAAGTGAAAAAGAAGGAGGAGGTGCCGTATATCATTGAGATGTGCAAAGCGATCCTGGGCGATGCGGAAAAGATCAGAGAGAGAATGATTTATTCCGTCACCTACTGCACCGTCGCGCCTCTCTGCCACGATGAAGATATGCTTGAGGCCACCATGGAATTGAGTAAATTCATGGCGCCCATTCTGGTTTATCCCATGCCGGCCTGCGGAACGACAGGGCCCGCGAGTCTTCATTCCAATATTGCGCTGGCAAATGCCGAAGCGCTTTCCTCCCTCGTGATCTACCAACTGGCGTCTCCGGGCGTCCCGATCCTTTACGGCTCGGCCCTGGGGGTGGTAAACGTAAGAAGCGGCATGTTCCTGGAAGGCGCCGTGGAGACGGCGCTGCAGATGACCGCCATGGGGGAAATGGGAAAATATTACGGCCTGCCTACGATGAACGCCGGCTGCCTGACAGACGCGAAAGCCCCGGGAATGCAGGCGGTAATGGAAAAGGTGCTGACGACGCTTCCGCTGGTTCTGGCCGGCAGCGATATCATACAGGGGATCGGGCTCATTGAAAGCAGCATGACCCTCTCCCTGGAGCAGATGATCATCGACGGCGAGATCGCAAACCTGTGCAGGCGTATAAAGGATGGCGTCAAGGTAAGCGACGATCTGGATTTCTTTGACGATATCAAGGCGGTGGGGCCGGGCGGTCACTTCCTGAAGCAGAAAAACACCAGGGCGGCTTTCCGGACGGACCAGTTCTATCAAACTGAGCTCTGCGACAGGAGTTCCTATGATACCTGGGCGGATCTGGGCAGAAAGGATATGATCGATTTCGCGCGGGCGAAGGTGAAGGCGATCCTGGAAGCGGAAATAAAGAACCCGCTGCCCGGTGAGACGGAAAAGCTGCTGCGGGAGATCATGGAGGAGGCCCGCCGCAAACTGGATGAATAACTTTAATTATTTAAGTTCCCTTTTACTGTCTTGTGAGGCCTTGTGCGGCTCGATTCAGTTGCGGACGGGCCTGGATGGTGATAAAATAGAGGAAAACCAATGAAAGAGCAGAATGGAAGCCATGTTTGACATACAGGAAAATCTGAAAAAGCTGCCTGACAAGCCGGGGGTATATCTTCATAAGGATAAGCTCGGCCAGGTGATTTACGTGGGAAAGGCCGTTTCGCTGAAGAACAGGGTGAGACAGTATTTCCAGTCCTCCAGGAACATGGACCCGAAGGTGCGGGCCATGGTTTCCAATATTGAGGAATTCGAGTACATCACCACCAGCACGGAAATGGAAGCACTGATCCTGGAAAACAACCTGATCAAAAAATATATGCCCCGGTATAACGTCCTGCTGCGGGACGACAAGACCTATCCCTATATCAAGATCACGGCAAACGAGGCTTATCCGAGGATCCTGAAAACCAGGAAAATCTATCATGACGGGAGCAGATATTTCGGCCCGTATACCGATGCCGCGGCGGTCACTCAACTGCTCGACCTGCTGAACGGTATTTTTGCGCTGAAGCGGTGTCCCGCGCAGAAATTCCCCGCCGGCTTTAAGCCCTGCCTCAATTACCACATCCGGCAATGCAGGGGGATCTGCACCGGCCTGGTTCCCCGGGAAGAATACCGGGAGGCCATCGGGCAGGTGGTGGAGCTTTTGAATGGGAAAAGTAAAAAGGTCCTGGACTATCTCAACCAGAAAATGACCGAGGCGGCCGAGGCGATGAACTTTGAAACAGCGGCGGAATACAGGGATCATATCGCCGCCGTCAACGCCATTACGGAAAAACAGAGGGTGGTCCTTCTGTCGGCCGGAGATATGGACGTAGTTCTGGGTGCAAAGGGAGAAAGCGGCGCACATGTCGTTTTGTTTTTCGTGCGGCAGGGAAGGCTTTCCGGCCGGGAAAGCTACCACCTGCAAGCTATGGAAGAAGACGATCTGAACGAAGTGGTCTCAGCCTTTATCAAACAATATTATTCAGACGATGCCATGATCCCGAAAGAAATCCTTACGGAGAACGAGCCGGCGGATAAAGAACTGCTGGAAGCCTGGCTGACAAAGACCCGGGGCAGCACGGTAAAAATCACGATTCCCCAAAGAGGCGACAAGAAGGCGCTGCTTGATCTGGCGAAACGCGACGTTATCGAGATGATGAAAACCCTGGATGAGAAGGCCGGTAATCTGAGGGAAAAGAATGCTGTCATCCGTATCGCCCTGGAAGAACTTACCGGCGGCGCGCCGTCCGCAGGATCACAGCCCGCAGGCGTATCATCAGATAAAGCGACACCGGTGTCGGAGACCGCGAACCCGCCTGCCGGACAGACCGGAAGGGACTGGCGCGTTGAAGCATACGATATTTCCAATACCAACGGCGTGGACTCGGTGGGGGCCATGGTCGTCTTTGAAGGCAGCGCTCCGATGCGCAGGGATTACCGGAGGTTTAAGATCAGAACCGTGGAGGGGCCCAACGATTTCGGCAGCCTGCAGGAGGTACTTTATCGCAGGTTTAAACGCGGGCAGCAGGGCGACGGTCGCTTCCGGATTATGCCTGACCTTTTGCTTGTCGACGGTGGCAAGCCGCAGGTCACCGCGGCGGAGCAGGTGATGAGAGCGATGAAAATCGACATTCCTGTCGCAGGAATGGTCAAGGACGATAAGCACCGCACAAGGGGGCTGATTTTTAGGGAACAGGAGCTGGGCCTCAAAGAGAATCCGATCCTGTACCGTTATATCTCATCCATCCAGGAGGAGGTCCACCGGTTTGCCATCGAATACCACCAGGGCCTGCGTAAAAAATCGCTGCAGAGATCCGCGCTGGACGCCGTTGAGGGCATAGGGGAAAAGCGAAGGAATGCGCTGCTGACTCATTTCGGAAGCATAGACCGGATCAAGGAAGCGACTCTGGAGGAACTCCAGAAGGCGCCCGGAATGACAAGGCCGGCAGCTGAGAAAATAATCGCGTGGGCGACTGCCGGACAGGCCGTGTCGGGCCCTGATGAAGAAGAGCCTCGGGATCCTGACGGACAAACGCCTGACCCGGATGAAACGATTTGAATAATTTCATTTGATTGTAGCAGAATATAATGATATAATGAACGCGGATTTTGAAAGGTAGGATTTTAGTGCCGCGTGAACCAAATTTAAAATTGTGGAGGATTATTATGGGAGATAAAGAAAAGAATATGCCTGACGGATGCAGCGCCGGATGCTGTACCGATGATGACGCCGATTACCTTACGCTTGAGTTTGACGACGGGCAGGAAGTGGAATGTGAGATCATGGGCGTATTCGAATTCGAAGGCAAGGAATACATCGCACTGATTCCTGACGACGGGTCTGACGATGTTTACATCTACGGATACAAAGAGACAAACGACGAAGAATTCGAACTGATCGATATTGAAGACGACGAAGAATTTAAGAGGGTCGTGGAAGAATTCGAAAAGATCGCTGCTGAAGAGTAGTATTAGTAGGAATACGAAAGAGCCTGTTGACCTGAAAAAGGTTGAGGGCTCTTATTTTTTTTTGGAATGTCGGGAAGGGTGCCGCTGTAAAATGTATCAAAGAATCATAGCATCCGTCGGCAAAGAGAAGAGCTGCACCTTGTCAGCCGATGCTAAGGAAGGGGATCGATGCGCATGGAAGGAGTCAATCATTTCTTTACATGGCTGAACAGTTACCTCTGGGGTCCGCCGCTCTTGATCCTGCTGTTTGGAACTCACCTGTACATGACAATCAGAACGGGATTAATCCAGAAAAAAGTAGGACTGGCAATCAGACTTTCCGTTACGAAGGACAAGGCGGGCGCAGGAGACGTCTCTCAATTCGGGGCATTGACCACCGCCCTGGCGGCGACGCTGGGAACCGGAAATATCGTGGGGGTCGGGACTGCCATTGCGCTTGGAGGCCCCGGAGCGGTACTGTGGATCTGGATGACGGGGATTTTCGGCATTGCGACAAAATATGCGGAAGCCCTGGTTGCGGTGAAATACAGAGTCAAGACCTCCGACGGAACCATGCTCGGCGGCGCGATGTACGCACTGGAGCGCGGGCTGAACATGAAATGGCTTGGCGTACTCTTCGCTGTTTTTACGACGTTGTCCTCCTTTGGAATCGGCTGTACCGTCCAGGCCAATGCCGTATCAAAGCTTGTGCATGAAAATTTTGGCGTCCCGGATTGGCTTTCCGGTCTGGTCATGGCTGTAACGATTGCCTTTGTCATACTCGGCGGCGTAAAAAGCATCTCTTCGGTATGCAAAATGCTGGTGCCGTTTGCGGCAGGCGCTTATATCGCCGGCTGTTTGATGATTATGTTTCTGAACAGGGAATTTTTGGGAGATACCGTTCTGCTGATATTCCATGAGGCGTTTTCACCCCATGCGGCCGGCGGCGGCTTCGTCGGCGCCGGCATCATGGCAGCGGCCAGATACGGTGTGGCAAGAGGACTTTTCGCCAACGAAGCCGGATTGGGATCCGCTTCCATCGTAGCCGCGGCGGCGCAGACGAGGAATCCGGTGAGACAGGCGCTGGTGTCTTCCAGCGGCACTTTTTGGGATACGGTCGGGGTTTGCGCCGCTACAGGGCTTGCGCTTGTGAGCACGATCCTTGCCAATCCGGATATTGTAATAAGCGGCGGCATCGTTGACGGCGCGGCCCTGACCAGCCTGGCTTTCAGCCAGATCCCGGTGATCGGCCCGGCAATACTTACCTTTGGCATCATGATCTTTGGGTTTGGATCCAGTATCGGATGGTCTTACTATGGAGAACGCGGAGCGGAATATCTGTTCGGTAAGGCGGCAATTCTTCCATATAAAACGATTTACATCGCCGCCGCGTTTACCGGAGCGGTCATGAGCCTTTCGACGGTATGGAATATCGCCGATACGCTGAATATGCTCATGGCGATTCCGAACCTGGCATGCATCCTGCTCCTCTCCGGCGTCATTGCGGAAGAAACAAAGTATTATCTGACAGACGACAATATCGAAAAGATTGATCAGGAACCGATTCCCGTAATCAG
>DATMXY010000011.1:0-4564 GCA_035561275.1 Anaerovoracaceae bacterium
ATATATATTTTCTGCCGATGCGTTATAATAGGTTGCGCAGGAATTTCACATTACGTGAAAATATGAAATCAAGGATTGCATGAAATCAGTAAGCAGGTAAAGGAGGAGATCACAGGAATGGGAATGACAATGACACAGAAAATACTGGCCGCCCACGCAGGACTGAAGGAAGTTAAGGCCGGCCAGTTCATCGAGGCGGACCTGGATATCGTTTTAGCCAACGATATCACCGGAGCGCCGGCAATAAAAGAATTTCAGAAGATGGGGGCGGAAAAGGTTTTTGACGTAACCAAGGTCGTGCTGGTTCCGGACCATTTTACCCCCAACAAGGATATCAAGGCGGCGGAGCAATGTAAGCTGCTGCGGGATTTTGCCGTGGGCCAGGAAATCGTGAACTATTTTGAAGTGGGTGAAATGGGCATCGAGCACGCGCTGCTTCCGGAAAAAGGCCTTGTGGTCGCGGGAGACGCAGTCATCGGCGCAGATTCCCATACCTGTACCTATGGAGCCCTGGGCGCCTTTGCCACCGGCATCGGATCCACTGATATGGCCGCCGGAATGGCCAGGGGAAAAGCCTGGTTCAAGGTGCCCTCCGCCATAAAATTCGAGCTGGTGGGAAAACCCACCAAATGGGTCAGCGGCAAGGACGTGATCCTCCACATCATCGGTATGATCGGCGTCGACGGCGCCCTCTACAAATCCATGGAATTCATGGGCCCCGGCCTGAAGAACCTGACCATGGACGACAGGCTGACCATGGCCAACATGGCTATCGAGGCGGGCGCCAAGAACGGCATCTTCATGGTGGACGAAAAGACAAAAGAATATATGAGGGATCATAAAAACAGAAATAAAGCTTTTAAAAAGAGAATCAAAATCTATAAGCCAGATAAGAATGCAGTCTATGATGAAACCTATGTCATCGATCTGTCCAAAATCAGACCTACGGTCGCCTTCCCGCATCTTCCGGAAAATACGAAGACCATCGACGAAGTCGGGGACATCAGGATTGACCAAGTCATTATCGGCTCCTGCACCAACGGCAGGATGGAAGACATGAAAATCGCAGCCAGGATCCTGAAGGGGAAAAAGGTGGCAAAGAACCTGAGATGCATCATCATTCCGGGCACCCAGGACATTTACCTCGAGTGTGTCAGATACGGATACGCGGAGATCTTCATCAAAGCCGGGGCGGTATTCTCAACCCCAACCTGCGGCCCGTGCTTGGGCGGTCATATGGGCATCCTGGCGGCGGGCGAACGGGCGGTGGCAACCACCAACCGCAACTTTGTGGGAAGAATGGGCCATGTGGATTCGGAAGTCTACCTGGCGAGCCCCGCGGTAGCCGCGGCGTCGGCAGTAACAGGCAAGATCTCTAATCCGGAAGACCTGTAAAGGAGGAAAATCGAAATGGGAAAAGTTTTTAAATACGGCGAGAACGTCGACACGGACGTCATCATCCCCGCAAGGCATCTGAACACATCGGATCCGGCAGAGCTTGCAAAGCACTGCATGGAGGACATCGACGCAGATTTTGTGAATAAGGTCAGAGAAGGCGACATCATCGTGGCGGGGAAGAATTTCGGCTGCGGGTCATCCAGGGAACATGCGCCCATCGCCATCAAGGCGTCCGGCGTGAGCTGCGTCATTGCGCCTACCTTCGCCAGAATCTTCTACCGAAACTCCTTTAATACAGGACTGCCGATCCTGGAATGTGGAGAAGCCGCTCAAAAAATAGAAGCGGGCGACGAGGTGGAGGTCAACTTCAAAACCGGGGAAATCAAAAATATCACCAAAGGGGAGACCTACCAGGCGGAACCATTCCCGGAATTCATCAGCGGGATTATCGAAAGCGGAGGTCTGGTCAATTACGTTAAGAAAAACCTGGAAGTCTGAAACAAAAAACATACAAAATACAAGGAGAACATAGATGGATTATAAAATCGCATTGGTTCCGGGAGACGGCATCGGCCCCGACGTGGTGGCGGAGGCGGTCAAGGTTCTGGATAAAGTCGGGGCAAAATTCGGCCATCAGTTTCAGTATACCACCGTGCTTGCCGGCGGGGCCGCCATCGACGCGGTGGGGGAATGCCTTCCGAAGGATACCGTCGCGGTATGCAAAAGCAGCGACGCTGTACTTCTTGGCGCGGTGGGCGGCCCGAAATGGGATACCCTTCCGGGGGACCAGAGGCCGGAAAGGGCCTTGCTCGGCCTGAGGAAAGAACTGGGCCTCTTCGCGAACATACGGCCGGCGCTCCTTTTTGAAGAACTGGCGGAGGCCTGCCCGCTGAAACCGGAGATCATCGAAGGCGGGCTGGACATCGTCGTCGTGCGGGAATTGACCGGAGGCATCTACTTCGGGGAAAAAGGCTATAAAGTAACGGAGATGGGCAGGGCCGCCTATGACGTGGAGCAGTATGCGGAAGAGGAAGTCAGGAGGATCGCCATAGTGGCCTTCGATATGGCTATGAAACGGAACAAAAAGCTGACCAGCGTCGACAAGGCCAACGTCCTGGAAAGCTCCCGGCTCTGGAGGAGTGTTTTGACGGAGGTTTCCTGGAATTATCCGGAGGTTGAGCTGAACCACATGTACGTCGACAATGCCGCGATGCAGCTGGTGAGGAACCCCAGGCAGTTTGACGTGATCGTGACAAGCAATATGTTCGGAGACATCCTGTCCGACGAAGCCAGCATGATCACAGGCTCCATCGGCATGCTTCCTTCCGCAAGCCTTGCCAGACAGAATTTTGGCATGTACGAACCGATCCATGGCTCAGCGCCGGATATCGCCGGACAGAACAAGGCGAACCCCATGGCGACGATTTTATCCGTCGCGATGATGCTGCGCTATACCTTCGGGCTTTCTCAGGAGGCTGACGCCGTGGAAGCCGCGGTGAAATCCGTGCTGGCTGCAGGCCACAGGACAGCCGATATCATAGGTCCGGGGCAAACGCCTGTCGGGACAAAAGAAGCCGGCGATTTGATCGCCGCCGCGATTTAAATGTACATACGGGGACGGTTCAGGATACATTTCCAACCGTCCCCGCTTATATCCAGGGCGTTTATTCAATAAACCGGGCGAGCGTCACGTGTGGATTTCTGTACTTTGTTTTGGCGGCAAGATTCGTGCCTGAGATGGCCTGTTCGGGGCACCATGCAAAGCATGCGGCACACTGCTCGCATTTATGCTTCCATTCAGGCCTGCCGCTCACAATCTCAATGTTGCCGGCCGGGCAGACCCTGGCGCAAACGCCGCAGCCGTCACAGTCGCCGCTGGCCTTGAATTTCCTGTCCTCGCCTTTGATCATACTTCTTGCTATCGGATTAAGAAGTGCAGTCAAAGCCCTGTCCCTGAAAGAAATTTTGTCCGGTGGTACTGCGGTTTTGGAGCTTATTGCCAAGGCCATACCGTCGAGAAGCTCCTTCCATTCCCTGTCTGAATAAGGCTCCGGACCGAATTTAACCGTAAAACCCGCGTCCAGTTTCAGCCCTTTCTCTTTGATCAATTTTTTCATTTGAAGCATGGAAGCGCATGGCATGCCCCCGCAGGTGACAACAGAGAACACATAAGGGCGTCCTCCCACTTTTAATGCCTTAATATATCGCTTCACATAGCCGGGCAGACCGAAGTCGATCACAGGGGAGACGATCCCTATGCAGTCGACGCTGCCGTTTGCCGTTGTATCATTTGTATCATTGGTTCTTTTCATGTAGATTGCATCCGAATCCCCAAGCTTTTTTGAAAGATCCTTTGCGATCCTGCAGGAATTGCCCCTGCCCGAAAAGTAATAAATAATCGTCTTCATACTCTCCTCCACAAACGATGTTTACGCTGTTAACTTTTATTCGCCACGAGCATATCATATAATGTTTACATTGTCAACATGTTGTGTTATACTTATTTGAATAATTTTCATACAATGGGAAATATTACGCCAGCCGCTTTTTAACGAAAGGAGCTCTAATGAATAAGGACAAATATCATCACGGTCATTTAAGAGACGATCTGATAGAAAAAGGCTTGCAGCTGATAAACAGCGCCGGCCTCGAAGGGTTTTCCTTAAGAAAGGTGGCGGATATGTGTGGCGTTTCGCACGCGGCACCATACCGGCATTTCAAAAGCAGGGAGGATCTGATCTACGCCATTACGATGAGTGTTTCCGAGAAATTTACATCGGCAATTGAAGCTGTTTTGAAGAGCAGTGAGGGCGATTATAAAAGACAGATTATTGAAGTGGGAAGGTTGTATGTGAAATTCATGATGGAAAACCCGGAGCATTTCAAGTTCATATTCCTTACGAACCATCATAATCCGATTCTTTTGCGGAATGGAATATTTATACAGGACGATAAATGGATTGTGACTGTTTTTAAAAAGATATTCGCCGGCCCCGGGAAAAACACAGGAGATTCGGAAAACAGCTGGCCGACGGACGCGATGACCGTTTGGTGCCTGATACACGGTTTTACGACAATGCTCATCAATAACACGATCGCATGTGAGGGAGATTATTTGGATGTTGTAAATAATATGCTTGCAAATTTTCTTCCGAATGCTTAGGGT
>DATMXY010000012.1:0-6624 GCA_035561275.1 Anaerovoracaceae bacterium
CTTGAATAAACGCAAATAATCGCGATAATATAATGAAGCTTAATTGCGTAAGTGCGTAAGAAAGGAGGTTCCGTCGTATGGAAATATCATTCGTAAACAAAAGCAAAACCGTTCAGCCGCAGCAGATCCAGGATCACAACAACGATCCTGCCAAGAATGTCGGTACGGACGAAAACAAGAAGTACACTTTGAAAAACAAAGTGGACAGTGCCGAGATTTCCAGCACCCACAGCGGATCCTTTGCCGACAAGAGATTGTCGGTAGCAAAATCGGCCACCCTGTACGACGTATCGGTCAACACATCTTTGGCTAAGATCGAGAATTTAAAGAAATCAGTGGAAGACGGCTCTTATAAAGTTCCCACGGCTTTACTCGCCGACGCGATCCTGAAATAGCCGTCAGATACTGTTCTCTCCACGATTTTACCCGGGTATCTTTATCGCCTGATTTCGCCCCGGAACCTTTTTCACTCTAATTAGCCCGATTTTCCCCCATTAGCTGCGCAGGAAATTTTTAACAGGCAAGGGAGGTTTATAGATCATGACCCACGAAAAGACCGACGGAAAAGACTTTGATATCACTCTGAACCGATTCCACGAATACCTGACGGGTATTCTGGAGCTTTACCGGGAAATGGTTTCCCTGCTTCAGAAGGAATTAAACCACATCCTGAACGACGAGCTTCAGGCGCTGGACGAGAACATGAAATCCCAGCAAGCCCTGATGCTCCGCACAAAGAATTTTGATGCGAAGCTTGCCGAGTACCAGTCGGCGTTGAATATAACCGGGAGCACACTGTCGGAAATGGCGCTGCTGTTCCCCGAGAAAAGGCAAGCCGAATTTTTTGAATTGATCGGCCAATTCCAGAAGACTCTGGAGGAAGTTGGGTTCTATAAGGAAAAGTGCAGGGTACTGCTTCAGAATAAACTTTACAACGTCGATAAGGTCCTGACCCGGACCGAAAGACAAAAGGACAATACGACATACGACCAGAACGCGGCGGAGGTCAGGAGTTCACTGATTTCTAAAGCTTTTGAGAAGAAAATATAACAGGAACCTAAGGACATCGGCAGTACAGCATACCGGCAGTACAGCATACCGGCAGTACAGCATTATGTAAAATTAACAAGCAAGGGGATTAGGAACATGAGACCGACTTTTCTATCATTCCAGACGGCAGCCAGAGCCATGGCGGCAAGCCAGGCGGCAATGGACGTCACCGGAAACAACATATCCAACGTCAATACGAAAGGTTATTCCAGACAGAGAGTGGATCTGAACGCCATTGCCAGCAGCGGCTATACCGAGCGTTATTCCACTTCCCGGGCCTTTGTCGATTCCGGCGTTGAAGTCGCGGGGATCAGCCAGATCCGCGACCCCTTTTTAGACGCGCGGTTCCGCAAGGAAAATGCGGAAAACAGCAGATATAATACGCTTCTTTCAGGGCTGTCCGATCTTGAAGGTGTCATTGACGAGGCTTCCGTAGATAAACTTCAGAACGAATTCACCAACTTTGTCAGCCAGCTCCAGGCCCTGTACAAGGACGCCACCAGCCAGGACCTGGCTCTGGTGACGCGGACGGCGGCGCAGAAGATAACGGAAATATTCAATTCATATGCGAGCCAGATCGATGAGATCCGTTCGCAGGAAATCTCCGACCTGACCGATGTGGTGGTCGCCAAGGATTTCAATTCTATCGTACAAAACATCGCAAGCCTGAACAAACAGATCCGAACGGAAGAGCTCTACGGCAACAAACCCAATGATCTCTATGACGCCAGAAACAATCTACTGGACGAGCTTTCCGGTATCGCCAACATCAAGGTGACCACAACCGCTGAAAAAGTATCCACGGATCTTTCTATCGAGCGGCTGACCGTCTCCCTTTACGATGCGTCTACAGGAACCTCCATCGGACTCGTGGATGCGGATTCGTACAATACCCTGTCGGTGAACTCTGACAGCATTCCGCTCACCATTTCCCTAAACAGCTCCTTTAAGCTGGACAGCACTCCTCCCAGCGTGGATCCGGCGGACATCACCAAATTTTTTACCGGCGGTTCCATCAGCGGATATATTGATCTCATCAATGGAAATGGAGTGTATGCAGATACGGCGGCAGGAGAGAGCAGCTTCCGCGGGACTCCTTATTATACGAAGGCGCTGGATACCTTTGCGTCAAAATTTGCCGATGTATTCAATAAGCTGAATGATATAGGAGGGACTGACGGAACTCCCAATACGGACAACGAAACGCCGCTGTTTTCCTCCGGCACCGGCGGAGGGCCGATCACGGCGAGAAACATTCAGATCTCCACCGAGTGGCTCAACAATCCTGGCTATCTTAACACCACCAGGACTCCGGCCGATACTCCCGGAGCAGGTGACAATATCACGCGTATGATCGACGCCATGACTGCGCAGCAAGAGTTTTACAAACCGCCCGGCGGCGCGGGCAATCTTGTGTTCACCGGCAGTTTTCATCAATATGCGGTGGGACTGATCGGTGAGCTTTCGCTGGATGTGGAACTGAACGGAAACTTTGCCGACGCCTCCGACAGCGTCCTGCAGAACCTGTATGACAACAGGGAGTCAATTTCCGGCGTATTGATGGATGAAGAAGGCATTAATTTGATGGCCTATCAAAAATCCTATAACGCAGCGGCTAGATATTTTACGGTGCTGGACGAAGCGGTGGACGTCCTCATAAATAAAATGGGCATCGTAGGCCGTTAAGGAAAGGATGGTTTTTTATGAGAATTACCAATAGAATGATCACAAACTCATACTCCCGCTCCATAAACAACTTGTTTGCTGATATGAACAAGCTCAACAATCAGGTAATCACAGGAAGGAAGTTTTCCAAATCCTCCGAGGATACAGCCGCGGCGGTAAGCGCCTACCAGATCAGAAGAAATTTAAGCAAAGCGGAGGATTATAAAGAAAACACCCTGCATGCCAAGGACTTTCTTTCTAATTCGGAGTCCGTCCTGGACCTGGTCAACGAGTCTCTTCAGAACGCCATGGACAAGATCCGGATGGGACTCAACGCTACTCAAAGCGAGGAGGAAAGAGGGATCCTGGCCGAGGAAATCAAGACCGTCCGGGATCAGATATTGCAGACATTGAACACCAACAGTACCGGCATTTATATGTTTGGAGGAAGCAATACGGTAGAAAAGCCCTTTGGAGTGGCTCTCGATCCTCTGAATCCTCTCGACACAACCGAATACCTTACCTATAACGGCGTGCTGCTGAAGAATCTGGATCCCAGCGTTCCTGCCGACGCCGACATAATAAAGAGTTTGCAGGACGACGGCCTTACCATCGATGTCGGTATGGGCCTCACAGTGAATGCGGGGGGCGACATCGATCCCAGCAGTATCTTTACCTATTCAATTCCCGGCATCGAAGTCATGACTGCCGGAACCACCGTCGTTAACGGCGAGAACATCCCCAATAATCTCTATGATCAATTGAGCGCCATCGTCGCCGAGTTGGAAAAGAGCGACAGCAGCTACGACAGGGACAGGCTCGATGCGCTTTTCGGCAGATTAGAGGAATCCGCCGGAGTCGTTCTTCATAACATCACGAAAATCGGAGCGAAATCATCCTATCTGAATTTCATGGACGAGCGATACGACACACAGATATTAAATCTCCAGGAGCGTCAGACTCACGTGGAAGGGGCGGACCCCGCTCTCACCATCATCAGCTTTGAAACACAGAAGGTCGCCTATCAGGCCGCGCTGCAAATGGGAGTCAATATCATTCAGCCTTCCATCTTTAATTTTATGTCATAAGCCTGACATAATATCAGGTATAAAAGGAGGTGTCAGAGCGTGAAGCCGCTTATCACAATCGAGTCAGTGCCCATTTCAATCGAATATGTAGAAAAAGAACCTCGCCGGTCTTCACGGGTTTCTTCCGGACAGACGGCTCAGCTGCGCATTTCACAGCAGACGAACCGGGTGTCCATTCAGAGCAATCCCATCAGTATCTCGCTCAAAGATACGTTTGAGCAAAGTTCCGTTGCGGATTGGAGCAACCTTTCCTATACGGCGACAGCCCAGTATTCCAACGACGGGAAGCTCAGTCTGAACGTTCAGTTTGGAAGTAACGATCCTGCCGACTATCAGTTTCAGCAGTTTCACAGAGGGATCGATCATATCATAGATTCTATGCCTAAATCAAGCGACTCTGCTTTCCGTTTCGAGAGCATGCAGATCAATTTTGACATCAGTAATCTGCCGGCCGGAATGCCGCCCATTGAAAATCTGGACACCGATTTCCTGCCGCCGGACCTGGAATTAAAGGTCGTGGAATGGCCAAAAGTCATCGTCAAATATGTGGGCGGTCCGATCTATATCCCGCCGAGCGCCGATCCGAATTATATACCCCCCGAATACCAGGAGCAGGTATTTGACGGAAAAACAAATCTCGATTTAAAAGCATAGGAGGCGTTCATGATCCAGATCGATACGAGGGATTTCGGCACAGTGGAAGTCGAAGAGGACGCCATATATGAATTCCCCGACGGCGTTTACGGATTTGAGGAGGATACCCGGTTCGCGGTCTTTTCCCGCCCCTTCGAGGATATTTCCTTCTTATATCTTCAGTCCGCGCAAAACATCGTTCCATGTTTTCTGGTATTTGAACCGCAGGGCTTTCATCCGGATTACCGGCCGCTGATGTCGGAAGAGGATCTGGCTTCCTGCGGAACGGACTGCATCGACGATCTGATTTTCCTGGTGATCGCCACGGTTCACGAAAAGGCGGAGGAGCTTTCCATCAATATAAAAAGCCCTGTTGTTTTAAATCCTAAGACGCGAAAGGCAAGACAGGTCATACTGCAAAACCCGGACTATCCGGTAAGATATCTGCCTTTTCAGGATGGAAAGGCAGGCTCCTGATGTTAGTGATCAGCAGAAAAGCCGGCGAATCCCTCGTTATCTCGGAGAATATAAGGATAACCATCGTATCTCTGGGAAACGACAAGGTCACCGTAGGGATCGACGCGCCGAAGGAGATCAAAGTAGTCCGCGAAGAACTGATGGAGACCATCGAGGTCAACAAGGCCTCCAATGTAACGGCCGGTGAGGCTGATTACCGGGGCATTGCCAATCTGATCAAAAATAGCAGACAGAATGGCAACAAATAACTAAAGTATATACGGCCTCAGCCGATATATATATCAAAGCGATAAGCTTTGAAAAACGGTTTTCTCAGCGTACGGGAGGAAACCGGAAACCATAAGTACTTGCCGGGAAGGATCTCGGTAAATCACGTTTCAAGGAGGAAACAAAAATGAGAATCAACCATAATATCGCTGCGCTGAACACTTACAGACAGTTAAGCAGCAACACAAGTTCCACTTCAAAATCTCTGGAAAAGCTGTCTTCCGGTCTCAGGATCAACAGAGCCGGAGACGATGCCGCAGGTCTTGCCATCTCGGAAAAGATGAGAAGCCAGATCAAAGGTCTTGACACCGCTTCCAGAAACGCCAGCGACGGTATCTCTCTGATCCAGACCGCAGAAGGCGCGCTGAACGAAACCCACAGCATCCTGCAGAGAATGAGAGAGCTCGCTAACCAGGCGGCCAACGGTACCAATACAACGGAAGACAGAGGCGCCATCCAGGAAGAAATCACCGAACTCACTACAGAAATTGACAGAATCGCTAGAACCACGCAGTTCAACACCAAAACGCTTTTAGACGGTTCTTTCTCCGATTCCTTCCAGATTGGCTCCAACTCCGGCCAGAAGATGGATGTAACCATCGGCACCATGAGTTCCAACGCGCTGGGCCTGATCGGCGGAGTAGAATTAAAATCAGTCACCGATGCAGATGCAGCCAAATTATCCGCCGGCACCTATACAGTAGCGGGCACCAACGTCAAGAATGCTTCCGGCGATGTGGTCGGGACAATCGCGCTTACGGGTGGAACAATCACTTTGGCCGATGGAACCTCGGAGATTACCTTAGGACATGATATAACAGACGGTTCTATCATTAAAATTGAAGATGATACCGCAACGGTAACTCTCGCAAAGGGTACGGATCCCGATGTATCTAAGCTGGCTCCCGGAAACTACAGGATTTCCGGAACCAATCTGCTGAATGGAAACACATTGGTGGGTACTGTAGGAACCGGCACCACACTGACGTTGCAGGATGGAACAACAGTTGATCTGGCTAATTTTGGATTGGCTGCTACTGATGTGAACGACGATACCGATAGCTTCACAATCAAGGGTGTCGACGTATCCTCCGCTGCTCAGGCTTCCGGTTCTATAGATACTCTGGATGCCGCCATCAAACTGGTATCCGACCAGCGCTCCAAGCTCGGTGCTTATCAGAACAGACTGGAGCACACCATCAACAATCTGGGAACTTCTTCTGAAAACCTCAGCGCTGCGGAATCCCGTATCAGGGACGTCGACATGGCAAAGGAAATGATGGAATTCACAAAGAACAACATCCTTTCCCAGGCCGCGCAGGCAATGCTTGCTCAGGCCAATCAGCAGCCTCAAAGCGTACTTCAGTTATTACAATAAATATAACGGAAGGCATAAGATCTACACATCGGCAAAAGGCCGCCAGCAATGGCGGCCTTTTGCTTT
>DATMXY010000013.1:0-2270 GCA_035561275.1 Anaerovoracaceae bacterium
TTACAAGCTTATTCGTACATCTCTTTGCACAGGGAATAAAGCGCCACCGCAAGATTGGCTTTTTTTGCAGGCTCCAATTCAAACTTCACGCCGTATTCATAGCCGTTTTCATCCGCGGCTTCCTGAACCCAGACCGGATACCCGAAAATGTGCGCTTCTTCGCCGTCCCTCAGCCTGATCGTAAATTCCAGCGTCAGTCCCTTATTGACAGGCAGCCTGGCGGCAGATGCAAAACATAGGCCATCCGCGCTGATGTTCTTCACCTCTACCTTCATATTTCCAACCTTGAATTTCTGTCCCGGCATCTCAACGATGGCCAGGTCCGCTTCCAGTATTTTGGGAAGCCTGATCCTGATTCGCTTCCGCTTTTCCTGCTCTTTTTCCACACTGGACGGCAGATGGGGCTCGCACTTTTCTTTTGCCAGAAGGTGTTCGAATTCAGCCACCGGCATCGGTTTATTGAAGATAAAACCCTGGCCGGAATAACAGTTCATTTCCTTCAGCCAGGAAAACTGCTCCCAGTTTTCGATCCCCTCGGCTACCAGCTTGATCTTGAGCTCCTGAGCCAGATCGATGACAGACCGGGTGATGATCGTACTGGCGTCGTCAATCATGACATTTTTTATAAAGGAACGGTCGATCTTCAAAATATCGATATTGAACGTATTTAAATAGGACAATGAGGAAAACCCCGTTCCGAAATCGTCCAGCGCCACCTGGATCCCTTTTTCCTGCAGTCTTTTAATATCTATAATGGCTTTTTCGGGATTTTTCATAAAGACGCTTTCCGTGATCTCCATGATCAGAAAGTGGGGGTCCAGTTCGAATTCGTTGATAATATGGAGAATGTTTTCCACGAAATGCCTTTCAAAGAACTGGACACTGGAATAGTTTACCGAGACCTTGATGGGCGGCATTCCCAGCTTCATCCAACCTGTGTAATTCCGGCAGACCTCTCGGAGCATCCAGTTGCCCAGGCTGATAATAAAGCCCGTTTCCTCCGCAAGGGGAACGAATTCATTGGGTGAAACCGTGCCCCATTCGGGATGCTCCCAGCGGACCAGGGCTTCCGCCGCTATAATATCGCTGGAATCCAGCTTGACCAGCGCCTGGTAGTAAAGCCGGAACTGGCCCCTATCTATGGCCCTCAAAAGGTCGTTGCGCAGAACGACCTGTTTATAGATCTGGATCCCGATATCCGAGGAATAGAATTTATATCTGTTTTTTCCCTCATGCTTGGAGCGGAGCAGGGAGATATTGGCATAGTTGATCAGCAGCTCGGGGTCCCTCTCGTCAAAAGGGTACATGCTGATTCCCAGACTCACCGTAATTTCCAGTTCATACAGGTCCACTTTAAAGGCTTCCTTAAACAGAGCAGTAATCTTCTTTACCGCCTGTTCGTATTCCCATGATTTTTCCAGATTTTGCAGGATAATGGCAAATTGGTCGCCGGAATACCGGCAAAGGAATGATTCGCTGCTTAAAAACCCTTTCAGGCGTTGGGAAACCTGCGTGATCAGCTGGTCTCCGTGCTGATATCCAAGGGCGTCGTTTACGTAACGGAAGCCGTCGATATCGAGCATGATCAGCGCAAAATTATAGTCCGGATCGGTATGCTCCTTACATAACTGAGTTATTTTCTTTGTAAGATAGACTCTGTTGGGAAGTTTTGTCAATTCATCGTGGGTTGCGATATATTCGATTTCCTTCAGGTTATGAATACGGTCCGTGATGTTGCGCCAGATGATCAGGATTCCCCGAATGGAAGGTTCGGCCAGCTGGTTGGCCATCGTATATGTAAAGTGGGTAGCTTTGCCGTCTTTATCCGTCAAGGTCAAATCGCCCTGAATTGCCTCCTCCGGGTTTTCGAGAACAGCATCCATCATTTTGATGAATTTTACTTTTTGCTCTTCTTCTAAAAATTCCAGCGCGTTTTTTCCGATCCGGTCCTCCGGATTAAACCCGATGAGCTTTTCAATAACGGGGTTGAGATGAAGAATCGTGAAATCAGGAGAAATGATCTCAAAAACGTCGCTGGACTGCTGTAATAGTTCCTGAAACTTATTCTGGATTTTTATTGTGTCCTCAGGCTGCAAGTCGTTATCCTCCCGGTAATTGCTGGCAGGCGTCAGTCATGGAATGCAAACCACCGCTTCAAGAAGCGGGGGACCGATGCCGTCGTTCAAATCTAAAACCTCCAAATAGGTGCTCCCCCTTTGCATCAATCCGGAGGTTTTAGCTTTTGCTGTCCCGATCCTGCTATTCTTTTT
>DATMXY010000014.1:0-2365 GCA_035561275.1 Anaerovoracaceae bacterium
GTATACTATAAACAATTAGCCGATGAATTTACAGTCGATCACGCAACGTCGCTGCTTTATCATTATGAAGAATACATGCCGGTAAATCAGGCGTTATCCTATGAGGAATTTAAATCGCTGATCGGAGAGTTTAAGACGATGATCGGCGGGAAGACGCTTGCTTATGAGAAATTGGCGGATTATGGTTCAATCCCTCTGACTTATGAAACTGCCCTGGCAAGGTACAACACCTTTGTCAATGAAGATAGAATATCAGGCGCATATGCCAGATTGTTTTGCGATTATGCGGGCGTCGTTGCCGGCATTGTGCCGGCTTTTATCGCTGTCTCGATTGCTATGGGAGAAATAAGGCGGAGGAAATATGAGATGCTGGCGGATGACTCTTTCAATACAGGCGCGGACAGGAACGTCATCGCGGCGAGATTCATGGCAATCGTTGCGGTAGTTTATGTTCCGATACTGATTTTAGCAATCATTTCAACAGTGAATCTGGCAAAAGGCGTGGAACCGGTGGGGCTGTCAATAGACAGCCTGGCATTCATAAAGTATTCGGCGGCATGGCTGCTGCCTACAATCATGTTTTCCGTGGCAGTCGGCCTATTCTTTACTGAATTGACAAAAAGGCCGGTGGGAATCCTTGTGCAGCTTATTGTTTGGGGCTGCTCGGTATGGTTATGGACGGATCAGGGGCTTGATCCTGTCAAGTATGGCGCAAATATGTTTCTACGGCATAATGAGGCGGGGGAATATGAAACCTATATAAACGCATTGAATGAAATTATGGTTAATAGAATTTCATATGCCGCTGCCGCAATATTGCTGGTATTTGCTGCCGCGCATATAAGAAAAAAATTTAAAACGGAGAAATTATAAGAAAGGCGGGGCGCAGGCCGAAACGGCCCGTGCCCCTGCGCAGCCGCCGCTAAATTCTGCTGAGGCTTTGCTCAATATCCTCAATGATGTCTTCGATGTTTTCCAGGCCGACGGAAAAGCGTATCATACCGGGGTTGATGCCCGCCGCGAAAAGCTGCTCCTCTGTGAGCTGGCGGTGGGTGGAGCTCGCCGGATGGAGCACGCAGGTACGGATGTCCGCGACATGCACCTCAATGGACGCCAGCTTAAGGCCGTCCATAAATTTTACCGCGTTTTCCTTCCCGCCCTTTATAACAAATGTAATGACTCCGCTCGCCCCTTTCAGGTATTTTTTCGAAAGCGGATAGTATTTGTCGCTTTCAAGTCCTGGATAAATCACCTTTTCGATTTTATCGGAGGCTTCAAAATATTTGGCTGCCTCCAGGGCATTCCTGCAGTAACGTTCCATCCTGACCGCCAGGGTTTCCAGACCGAGATTCAGAAGAAAGGCCGAATTCGCGGCCGGGTAAACGCCGTAATCGCGCATCAGCTGCATCCTTGCCTTGGTGATATAGGCGGCCTTTCCATAAGTGCCCACATATGTAATTCCGTGATAGGATTCATCCGGTTCCGTGAGGCCCGGGAATTTTCCGTTTGTCCAATCGAACCTGCCGCTGTCTACGATAACGCCGCCGACCTGCACCGCGTGGCCGTCCATATACTTCGAAGTTGAATGCACGATGATATCGGCGCCAAATTCGAAGGGCTTGCAAAGGATCGGGGTTGCAAACGTATTGTCGATAATGAGGGGAATCCCGTGGCTGTGAGCAATCTTTGTGAATTTTTCGATATCGAGAACATTCAGCGCCGGATTTGCTATTGTTTCGCCGAAAATCAGCTTCGTATTGTCCCTGACGGCGGCGTGTATCGTTTCCTCATCCGCGTCGGCGTCGACAAAAATGCATTCAATTCCGAGATTTTTCAGGGTCACGGCGAAGAGATTCAGCGTTCCGCCGTATATCTGCGAAGTACTGATAAAGCTGTCGCCGGCTTTACACAGATTCAATACGGCAAGCATCGTTGCCGCCTGTCCCGATGCGGTGCACATCGCGCCGACGCCGCCCTCCAGTTCGGCGATCTTCCTCTCGACCGCCATGACCGTAGGGTTGGCAAAACGGGAATAAATCAGCGCCTTGGTCGGCTCGTCAAAGACGTCGCCGACTTCCTGCGTTGAATCAAAGACATAAGTTGTGCTCTGGATGATGGGGACCATTTTTGGCTCGGAATTTTTCGGATTATATCCTGCGTGTATGCATTTGGTTTCATCTCTCATGTTACGTACCTCCAAGAATCGATGTTTTTATCATACTCAAATTCCGGAAGCTTTTCAATAAAAGATTTCCGGAGAAACGGGCGACAGGTCTTGCAAACCGTTTGGCGAAGGATTATATTTACATTATAACGAGGCGTAAAATGTCCCCCGCCTCGATATAACGCACAGATGTAAGAAAAT
>DATMXY010000015.1:0-11263 GCA_035561275.1 Anaerovoracaceae bacterium
CTTCTAAAGGGCGTGTTGAACTTAATGAACTTCAAAAGAAAATCCTTAGAAGAAAAGAACTTGAACAAGCATTAAAAAGGGTAATGAGTTAGAAGGTGCTTCTGATCTATTACGTTTTATTCTTAATGGAGTCAAAGTGGAGTCAAATCCCAAAAATCAACCCCGAAAATCCTGTATTTACAAGACTTTCGGGGTTTTCTTTAATTATTCCCACTCGATCGTTGACGGCGGCTTTGAGGTAATATCGTAAACAATACGATTAACTCCTTTCACCTCGTTGACGATACGGTTGCTGATCTTCTCCAGCACATCGTAAGGGATCCGGGCCCAGTCACTGGTCATGCCGTCCACGGAGGTGACGGCGCGGATGCCTACGGTGTAGTCATAGGTGCGGAAGTCGCCCATGACGCCGACGCTGCGGATGTTTGGCAGGACGGTGAAGTACTGCCAGATCTCCCGCTCCAGGCCGGCTAAGCGGATTTCTTCACGGAGGATCCAATCGGACTCGCGGATGATGTGAAGCTTTTCATCCGTGATGTCGCCGAGACAGCGGATGGCAAGGCCGGGGCCCGGAAAGGGCTGGCGCCAGACAAGCTCGGGCGCGATGCCGATCTCCTCGCCCACCTTTCTCACTTCATCCTTAAAGAGCAGACGCAGAGGTTCCAGGAGTTCCAGGTGCATGTCTTCCGGCAGGCCGCCCACGTTGTGGTGGCTCTTGATGACGGCCGCCTCTCCGGTGCCGCTTTCCACCACGTCGGGATAGATGGTCCCCTGGAGCAGGAAGTCGATGCCGCCTTCCTCTTCGTAGAGCTTCTTGGATTCCTCTTCAAAGGTGCGGATGAATTCCGTGCCTATGATCTTTCTCTTTGTTTCCGGGTCGGAGACGCCGGCCAGCTTGCCGAGGAAGCGTTCCTGGGCGTTGACCCTCTTTATTTTCATATGGAATTGTTTGCCGTAAACCTCCATGACCTGATCGCCTTCATTTTTACGGAGCAGGCCGTGGTCTACAAAAATGCAGGTCAGGTTATCGCCGATAGCCTTATGGGTGAGCACGGCGGCGACGGATGAGTCAACACCGCCTGAAAGAGCGCAGAGCACCTTTTTATCTCCGACGGTTTTCCTGATTTCTTCAATCTTGCTCTTCGCGAAATTGGCCATGGTCCAGGTCGGTTCGCAGCCGCAGACGTTGTAAAGGAAGTTTTTCAGGAGGTCCTGCCCAAAGGGGGTGTGATGGACTTCCGGATGGAACTGGACAGCATAGAGTTTTTTCCCGACATGTTCCATAGAAGCGGTGGGGCAGTTGATCGTGTAAGCCGAAACGTCAAAACCTTCGGGGACTTGTTTGATGTAATCGGTATGGCTCATCCAGCAGATGCTGTCGGGGGAAATGCCCTGAAAAAGGCTGGAGCAGGCAGTGTCAGAGTAGGTCTCTGCGCTTCCAGGGATTGACGTCGCGCTGCCTCCAAAGCTGCTTCCCTGGAAGAGCTTCACCCTGCCGTATTCCTTGTAGTCCGGGCTGACCACCTCGCCGCCGAGGACGTGGGCCATAAGCTGGGCGCCGTAGCAGATCCCCAGGATCGGGATCCCCATCTCGAAAAGCTCTTTCGGCAGGGTCGGTGCGCCTTCTTCGTAAACGCTGGCGGGGCCGCCGGTAAAGACGATTCCCATTGGCCGGCCTTCCTTAACCCTGTCCATACATTTCGAGTAAGGAACGATTTCGCAGTAAACACTGGCTTCCCTAACTCTTCGGGCAATAAGCTGGTTGTACTGGCCGCCGAAGTCGACCACATAAATACCTTTAAAATCCTTTGCCATATCCTTTCCTATATCCTTATCCTTTCGAGTTTTATCAGTTAAAGCTTGGCGAACCCGGCCCGCGGGTCTGCTGCCAGGGCCTGTCCCGGCTGCATTCATCCCGTACGCTCAGGAGTTCTTTACCAGGATCACTACCTTACCTGGGTGGCGGCGGTTTCCTTCAGGATGACGTCGTGGGCTCCGCCCTCCACGATGCTGGTGGCGGACACCAGGGTGAGCTTGGTGTTTTTCTGCAGGTCCGGAATATTCACGACGCCGCAGTTGCACATAGTGGATTTTACCTTGTTCAGGGAAAGGGTCACGTTGTCCTTGAGGGAGCCGGCATAGGGCACGTAGGAATCCACTCCCTCTTCAAAGGAGAGTCCGCCTTCTCCGCCCATATCGTAACGCTGCCAGTTCCTGGCCCTGTTGGAGCCTTCTCCCCAATATTCCTTTACATAATTTCCGTTTATGTTCAGCTTGCTGGTGGGACTCTCGTCGAACCGGGCGAAATACCTTCCCAGCATGAGGAAGTCGGCGCCCATGGCAAGGGCCAGCGTCATGTGGTAATCGTAGACGATCCCGCCGTCGGAACAGATCGGGATGTAGACGCCGGTTTTCTCGTAATATTCGTCCCTGGCTTCCGCGACCTCGATAACCGCCGTCGCCTGGCCACGGCCGATCCCCTTCTGCTCCCGGGTGATGCAGATGGACCCGCCGCCGATGCCGACCTTGACAAAGTCCGCGCCGGCCTCCGTGAGATAGAGGAAGCCTTCCTTGTCGATGACATTGCCGGCGCCGATCTTAACGCCGCCGCCGTAATTTTCTCTTACAAAGTTCAGCGCATCCTTCTGCCACTCGGTAAAGCCCTCTGAGGAATCGATGCAGAGCACGTCGGCGCCCGCCTGTACCAGGGCGGGAATCCTTTCCTTATAATCCCTGGTATTGACGCCGGCTCCCACCATATAGCGTTTGCCCGCGTCAAGTAGCTCATTGGGATTCGCCTTATGGGAATCGTAGTCCTTGCGGAAAACGAAATAGATCAGCCTTTGGTTTTTATCAATGATGGGAAGGGCATTGAGCTTATGATCCCAGAGCATGTCGTTGGCTTCCGACAGAGAAATGCCTTCATTGGCATAAACGAGGGAGGAGAAAGGAGTCATGATGTCCGCAACCTTAGTATCAAGCGACATCCTGCTGACGCGGTAGTCCCTGCTGGTAATGATCCCCTGGATCTTTCCGTCCGCCGTACCGTCGTCGGTGACCGCCACCGTGGAATGGCCGCTCCTCTCTTTCAGTTCCAGGATGTCCGTGAGCGTCTGGTCGGGTCTCAGATTGGAATCGCTCCTGACAAAGCCCGCCTTGTGGCTCTTTACCCGCTTTACCATCGCCGCCTGGTTTTCAATGGACTGGGAGGCAAAAATAAACGAAATTCCACCTTCCTTTGCCAGCGCGATGGCCAGTTTGTCGTCGGAGACCGACTGCATGATCGCTGACACCAGTGGAATATTCATGGTGATTTCCGATTCTTCCCCTTTTTTGAACTTTGCCACAGGGGTCTTTAAGCTTACATTTTCCAGCTTGCACTCTTTTGACGAATATCCCGGCACCAGGAGATATTCGTTAAAGGTGCGGGACGGTTCTTTGAAAAAAAACGCCATTGTTTATTGATCCTCCTTTACTAGCTCGCCAAATTTGCGTAGTAAATTGTTCGGCGAACTTATGCAAAGAAATCACAAATCTTCGATTTGTAGATTTCTACTGCTTATCTATTCAATTCCGTTGTACACCAGGAACTCCTCCAGCGTCAGGTCATATTCATAAATCTCCTTTGCGGCGGCAAGTCCTACATATCTTAAATGCCATGGCTCATATTGATAGCCTGTTATGTCTTCTTTTCCCTTTGGGAACCTGAGGATGAACCCGAACCGGTATGCGTTGTCCGCCAGCCATTTCCCTTCTTCCGTATTACCGTAATCGTTGGAAAGCTGCCAGTCAACAACTGGCGAGGAAACGTCTACCGAGAGCCCGGTCTGGTGCTCGCTCTGCCCCGGCCTTGCGCTGTAGGTATTGGCCTTCGCTTCTCCCTCTTTCGCCACATAGCTGTCGAAAAGGATCTTCTGGAAGTCGTATGACCGGTAAGCAGTTGTCATCCTGAACTCCAGGCCTTCCCCGGCGGCCGCTTCCACAAGCTGATGAAAGGCCTCCGCGGCTTCCGCCCTCAGATACCGTGTCGCTTCCGCACGGTCCGGAGCATAATATTTGACTGCCGTCAAATCATCGGGTTTATAGTCCCGATCGACGGGATTTCCTTTGTTCACCAGGATCAGCAGGCCCTTATCCTCGGCTTCCAGCAGTGCCTGCTCCCGTTCTTCATCGCCTGCGGGCGGGTAACCTTCCAGGCCGTTCTGCCCGGGCTGTTCTTCCTCGTCCTGTCCGGATTGTCCGTCCGGACCCTGGCCGGATTGGCCTTCATTATTCTGACCTGGCTGCTCCCCGCCGGGTTGATTTTCTTCTCCTCCGTTATCTTTGATGGGCTCGTCATTGCTGCCTATGATGGCGCCGGGTCCGTCCGGTCCGCCGATGATGCCCAAAGACCAGGGCATGTTCGGATTATTGACCGTCCACACAAAAGTTTCTATCAGTAAAAGTGCAATCACGATGATCGACTTTATTTTTTTTTCATTTAACATTGTCGGCTTGTCCTGTCTATGATAATCAGTATACGTTCTTACCTTAAGTATGTAAAGAATGCATCCTGCCTAAACTGCACATTATGAAAACTATGTTAAAACATTTTACATCATTCGTCGACTTTTTTCAACAGGAAACTGGCTGGAAAACCCTGTGCGGGGGTAATAAAAAACCGCCTCAAATTCTGTCGTTTGAGACGGCCCTGCCGACTATAAAGAGGATGCCCGGGCAGGCGCAATAGCCGTCATTTATTTCCCTATTTTGTACTCCGTCATTTTGTTGAAGAGCTGCCTGCGGGTGATGCCCAGGACTTCCGCGGCTTTGGTCATGTTGTTGTTGTTCTTCATAAGAATGCCTTTAATATATTCCTTTTCCGCATCCTTTCTGATGTCCCTAAGCTCCCTGTCCCGGTCCGTTTCAGAGAGGGTCTTCTTTCGGTCCTCCATGACTGGGGCAGGCAGGGAATCACTGTCCACCGTCCCGTTCTCGGAAAGCACCACGAGACGTTCGATCAGGTTTTTCAATTCCCTGACATTGCCGGGATACTGGTAATTTAAGAGGAAATCCATGACCTGTCTGTCGATGGTACGGATCGGTTTTTTTGTATCGTTCTGTGACTTTTTAAAGAAGTAGTCGATGAGCATCGGCAGGTCTTCCTTCCGCTTTCTGAGGGGCGGGATATCGATGGTTATGGTGCTGATGCGGTAATAAAAGTCTTCCCGGAATCTGCCCCCTTCGATCTCCTTTTCCAGATCCTTGTTGGTGGCGCAAACCAGTCGGAAATCCACTTCGACTTCTTCATTTCCTCCCATCCGGTACAGCTTCTTGTTCTCGATGGTCTTCAGGAGCTTGGCCTGCATGGACAACGGGATATCGCCGATCTCATCGAGAAACAGAGTACCCTGGTCCGCGGCTTCAATCCGGCCGATCCTTTTGTTCAGCGCGCCGGTAAAAGCGCCCCGCTCGTGGCCGAACAGCTCGGATTCCAGAACGGTCTCGGCAATGGCGTGGCAGTTCAGGTCCATGAAATGGCTCTTGCTTCTGCTGCTGTTCTGGTGGATGTACCTCGCGATGACTTCTTTTCCGGCGCCCGATTCCCCCAGGATCAGGATGTTCGCCCCGCTCACCGCCGCTTTTCTTGCAATGGAAAGCATTCCGCGGAAGGACGGATTGTTCGTTTCCAGCATCGCGTCCACTTCCGCCACCTTTTCCTTCAGCAGCTGGTTTTCCAGCTTTAACTCCATCACATCCTGAAGCTTGCCGATCTCGCGGATCAATTCTTCCGGATTGCCTCCCTTTGTTACATAGGAATACGCCCCGTTCCGCATTGCCTCGACGGCATTTTCAATGCTGCCATAAGCCGTCATCATGATCACTTCCGTCCCGGGATGGGACGCTTTGATTTCATTCAGGAGCTGCCTGCCGTCCATTTCCGGCATCATCAGATCCGAGATGACCAGATCGTAGCTTTTCCTTGCCATCAGGCTCAGCG
Organism: Anaerovoracaceae bacterium; assembly: GCA_035561275.1. Classification (GTDB taxonomy): domain Bacteria; phylum Bacillota; class Clostridia; order Peptostreptococcales; family Anaerovoracaceae; genus Anoxybacterium. The sequence goes on from DATMXY010000015.1 coordinate 5,981, forward strand.
CGTCGGCGCCGGAGAGGGCATAGTCTGCCTGATGTCCTTTGGCGGACAGGATCACCTTCATCACATTGCAATAGTCCTGTTCATCATCCACCACCAGGATCTTTAATCCTCGTTTGCTCATTCATTACTCCTCCCCTCAATCGGTATCTTTATATAAAAGACGGTTCCCTGGCCAACTTCGCTTTCCGCTTTGATTTCGCCGCCCATCTTCTGTACCTCATTATATACGATATAGAGCCCCAGCCCGCTGCCTTCGCTCTTCTTTTTCGTTGTAAAGAAAGGGTTATAGATCTCGTCCATCACTTCCGGCGGTATCCCGCTGCCGTTGTCGGCGACACTCATGCTGAAATAAGGCAGGTTCGCTTCGCAGATCACCGAGATTTCCCCATCTCCCGCAATCGCGTCCACCGCGTTGGTGATCAGGTTGACCAGGATGATTTCAATCGCTTCCACGTTTATTTCAACCGTGCCGTCCCCCGTATACTTATACCGCAGATTGATCTTCCGCTGCATTAAAAGGCTTCTCTGCAGGTCGAGGATCGAACCGACATGAACTTTGAGGTTGACGGCCTCATTCTTGTTTGTGGATAACCTTGAGAAATTCAATAAATTGTCTATGATCCTGTTGGATTTGTCAACGGATTTTTCTATGACCGCAATGGCTTCGTCTCTTGTGATATAATCCCTGTAATCGATATCCTTCAGGACATAGCAATAGTTCCGTATCAGCCCCAGGGGATTCCGTATTTCATGGGCGACGCCGGCGGCAAGCTGACCGATCGCGATCATCTTGTTGTTCTGCAGCATCTGCCGCTCCGTGTTGCGGACCTCCGTTACGTCAATCATCATGAGCAGTATTTTCTGGATCTGCCCTTTATTGTTCTTGATCAGGAACGTATGGATCTCAAAGATCTTTCTTCCCACAACGATCTCGTCGTTCTTTACGCTTTCATCCCGGAAGGTTTCCCGGATGATGGCTGACAGCTTCTTCTTTTCATCTTCGTCGACCTGCAGAAGAGATACAAATGGCAGGTCCGCAGCCTTATGCCGCTTTATGGAAAGGTATTGGGCAAAGGCCCTGTTGATGTTGATTACCGTGCCATCCCTGCCCAACTCCGCCATATAATAGGTAACGCCGTCGAAAGTCGTCTGCATTTCATGCTGACTTTCAATGAGAAGCTCCATGCGCTGCCGCAGTTCCTCATAAAGGCTTTTGTTGGACTGATAGAAAATAAAGAAGACGCAGAGTACCGCGGTGAAAATAATGATAATGATGATTCCCAGTCCTTCCAGTTTATTTTCCATATAAAGAGGATAGGAAACGCCGGTCCACTTTCCCTGAAGCTCCGCGATCACCTCCGCATTATCTGTGTAATACACCGCGTTGTTAAGAATCTCGAAAAGGACCGAATTATCTCTGTGGACTGTGAGGCATTCATTCCGTTCGTAAAGGTAGCCGGTCGCCTTCTCCCAGTTCCGTTCCAATTCCTCCCTGCCGGTGAAGAACATCAGGGCGGACTCGCTCCCCGCTATGGCATTGCCTTCGCCCCTGCTTATTTTCTCCGCGATGTCTTCTGTATTGTCGCAAAGGATCAGATTTGCCTGCGAAAATTTTTTCTGCAAAACGGCGTAGGCCGGACTTCCCTCAGCCAGGAGGATATCCAGCCCCCGGCCGTCGTCGGAATTCTCCAGGCCCTTCCTTACCAGAAGGATCCCTTTCGCCTTGATGACGGGCATCGTGAATCTCCAGGTCTGTTCGGGATCCATGCTTTGCACGGAAAACGCCGCATCGATCTCTCCGTTTTCCAAAAGCCGCTTCATCTCTTTCGCCAGAATAGGGATATAGGTAAGCTTTATGCGGTAAGCCTCCCCGATCCGGTCCATGTAGTCTTTCAGCAAACCCTGCGGATTTCCGGATTCGTCGAATGTCAAAAATGGGGCGGAATCGTCGGTGACTCCGATGACCAGCATTTTCTTTTCTTCCAGCCACTTTTGCTGCATGGAATTCAGAGGATAAACCTCCTCCTCCAGGCCCCATTCAATGGATGGGTTGGATGTCAGGTAGTGGTAAATCCCCATGGACAGGATCAAAATACCGATGATAAAAACCAAAACGATATTCCTATTCATCTGAAAATTCCTTTCGGGAATACTCCTCTCCAAACACCAGCAATTCCCGTTCCGCGCGGGAAACCCTGCGATGCGCCCATTTTGACCAGAGCGCGCATAAAATTCCGATCAGCGCCCAAAGGATGATCAGGAGCCATTCATTCGGCCATTTCAGCGAAACCCCTCCCACCGGGGTAAAAACAAGGAGAAATCCCGCGGAAACCAGAACCGCCAGAAAAGCTATGGGCTCCCCGTATTTCACTTTAAAAGGCCGCTCCAGTTCCGGTTCTTTTCTGCGAAGCACCAGAAACGACACTGCAACCAGAAGATAGGTGAGGACCGAGCCAAAGGAGCTTGTATTGACAAACCATACCAGCGCGTTCTGTCCAAGCAGGGGTGTGGTTACACAAATCCCGCCGACCATCAGGATGGCGCCCGTCGGCGTCTTATATTTCTTATGCAGCTTTCCAAAAAAAGGAGGCAGCATTTTTGCTCTTCCCATAGCGAAGATGATTCTGGTGGAGCCGACGATAAAGCCGTTCCAGCTGGTCAGGATGCCGCAAATTCCTCCCAGTATCATGATGGTGCCGAAGATACCGGAACCGTAGCAATAGGCCATGGCGTCCGCCGCGGGCACCATTCCTGCGTTTCTGATCTCCGGCGGCGCGGAAATGCCGATCCCTATAATGATCATAAAGTACCATCCCGCCGCCATCACGATGGAAACAATAAATACCTTCGCGATCTGACGGAGGGGCAGGTTCATCTCCTCCGCAGACTGGGGGATGACGTCAAAGCCCACAAACATGGACGGTACCATGAGGAGAACCGCTATGATCCCCTTTGTATCGGTAAAGGCGGTAGTGATATATTCCGTGCTTCCGAAGGCGATACCGCCGAAAAGAAAAATCAACCCCACGAGGAACAGGAAGGAAGTAGCCATCACCTGAAAGATGGCTGCCGGCCTGGCTCCGAAATAATTGAGAACAAGCAGAGCCAGCGCGCCTGCCATGCCCACTGCCGACCATGAACCGTAAACGGAGTAGCCCGCTACGTCCCAAAGATACCAGACCTTCGGGATCGGCAGGACGTAGTCGATGGCAGTGGCCAGCGCGATTCCTTCCCAGGCCGCTACGCCGATATAGGAAAATGAGATGGCCCAGCCGATGAGCCACGCCATACCCTGGCCCATAGCCCGGTAGGCGTATACCATTTCACCTCCGGCAAGAGGAAGGGCGGCCGTCAGTTCAGCATATGTAAGCCCGACGAAGATACACAAAACCGCCCCGATGGCGAATGCGATCAAGGCGCCGCCCAGCCCCGCCTCCTGGATCCAAAAGCCGGAAAGGACGACCCAGCCCCATCCGATCATAGTTCCGAAAGCAAGCGTCAAAACGTCGGTTCTTCCCAGCACCCTTTGAAAGCTGTGGTTATCATCCGCCATCGAGCTACTTCCTTTGTTTTTTTAGTCACTTGATCTGCTGTGTTTAATCATATAATGAAATTATAGAAACAGCAAGTATGCCGCAGTAAATAAAGCAGACTGCAGCATACTTGCCCGCGATGTCAGTCGGTTATAGAAATCGGTGCACAGAGAACTCAGCGGTCATTTCTCCTCATCCGCAATAAAATCCTTAAGTATATTTTTTCTGGCATATTCCCTGCCGAAGACCAGATATTCTCTCTCGGCCGGAGACACAACGCCGATTTTGGCTTTTGCCGCCGTGGCAAGGATGACACCCAGAATAACCCAGGCCAGCACGAGGGCCCATTCATACGGCCATACCAGATGGCTGGGACCTATGGGCAGGTACAGGGTGACGAAGAACAGACCGCTGGCGACAGCCAACACTCCCACAAGCATAGGATGTTTGTGGCTGTAAGGCCGATCCAGATCGGGTTCTTTTTTGCGGACGGCGATAAAGGACAGCGATACCAGGAGATATGCCACAACGGTACCGAAGGACGCCGCATCCACAAACCAGACCAGCGCGTTCCTTCCCATCAGCGGAGTGATCATGCAGATGACTCCGGTCAGGATAACGGCGGCGGTAGGTGTCTGGTACTTGGGATGGACTTTTCCGAATACCTCGGGAATCATTTTCGCTCTTCCCATTGCGAAGATAACTCTGGATGCGCCGATAAAGAAACCGTTCCAACTGGTTACGATTCCGCAGATACCTCCGATGATCAGAATTTTCCCCCATATCGGTGAACCGAAGGCATAAGCTACGACTTCGGCAACCGGCACACTGTTGGTAAAGCTGTTTCTGATTTCCGCCGGAGCGCACAGGGCGGACGCCAGGATGATAATGACATACCAGACGAGCCCCATCAGAATGGATGTATATACCACGCCTGCAATCTGTTTCGGAGGAATCTTCATCTCCTCCGCAGCCTGAGGAATTACGTCAAAGCCCACAAACATTCCGGGAGCCATCATCATGACGGCAAAAACACCGGCCCAGGGACCCACGCCCTCTGCAACTCCGGTAAACGCGGGCGCCAGATTGGCGGTGCTTCCCATGAAGGACCCTCCGGTGATAAAGATGATACCGACAAGCAGCAGTCCGACAACTCCTACGTTCTGGAAAACGGCGGACTGTTTGATGCCGATCACATTAATGAACGTAATGATTGCCGCGCCGATAATTCCCACCAGAGACCAGGTCAGGTAAACGGTACTGCCGTTGAGAGTCCAAAGCTCAATGGCCTGCGGGAAGGGGAACAGATAATTGGCCGCTGTGGAAATGGCGATCCCCTCCCAGGCGGCTACGCCCACGTAAGCAAGGCAGATGGCCCAGCCGCAGACCCATGACCAGAAATACCCCAGCCCTCTGTAAGAGAAAACCAGCTCTCCGCCGGCAAGCGGCAGGGCGGGGGTCAGCTCCGCATAAGCAGACCCTACGAACAGACACATGATCCCGCCGAATAGGAAAGCTAAGATGGCGCCCACCACGCCGGCGGTGTCGAGCCATCCGATAGTCAGCATGACCCACCCCCAGCCGATCATGGTTCCGAAGGCAAGGGCAAGAACATCCAGCCGGCTTAACGTTTTCCTTAAGCTCTCACGCTGTACAACATCGTTACTCATAAAAAACCTCCTTCATCAAATAGAAATGATAAATTCTTATGATTCTTTAATGAGCAATTAATGTGCCAACGCCTAAAAGC
>DATMXY010000016.1:0-4382 GCA_035561275.1 Anaerovoracaceae bacterium
AAATTTAACATTCAACGGATTCTTCTTCAGGAGGTGTATTATGAAGAAAGCAAAGAGATTGGTTTTTTCTTGGGCATTGACCATTGTCATGGTCTTAAGCCTGATGCCTGCCGGTATTGCCTTTGCAGCCGACGGAGCGCCCGCAGCCGGGGATATCGTCATTCTGTATACAAATGACGTGCATTGCGGGGTGGATCAGGTAAAAGCTGCTGACGGGGCCGTCACAAACATCGGCTATGCCGGCGTATCGGCCTATTACAAGGAAATGCAGGGCATGGCCGGCGAGGGCAATGTCACCCTGGTAGACGCAGGGGACGCGGTGCAGGGGGACGCCATCGGGACACTGTCACAGGGACAGTATCTGGTGGACATCATGAACCAGATCGGTTATGACGTCGCTGTACCCGGAAATCACGAGTTCGACTACGGCATGGACCGTATGCTGGAGCTGATGGAGAGCCATAACGCTGCGGTAGTTTCCAGCAACTTCACCGATTTGAAAACAAATAAGCTTGTTTATGAACCTTACACCATTATTGCATACGGTACGGGAGAAAATGCGACGAAGGTCGCCTATGTGGGAATCACAACGCCCGAATCCTTCACAAAATCCACTCCCGCCTATTTCCAGGATGACAGCGGGAAATTCATTTACAGCTTCAAGGAAGGGAAGAACGGCCAGGAACTGTATGACGCCGTTCAGGACGCGATTGACGCTGCAAAAGCTGAAGGCGCGGATTACGTCGTCGCAGTGGGGCATTTGGGCGTTGACGCACAGTCCGCTCCGTGGCGCTCCACCGACGTTATCGCGAAAACTTCCGGAATCGATGTATTCATCGACGGACATTCCCACAGCACCGTGGCGGGCGATGTTGTGAAAAACAAGGCCGGCGAGGACGTCATTCTGACCCAGACCGGAACCAAACTGGCTGCCATTGGGCAATTGGTCATAACAGCCGCCGGCGATATCTCAACCAAACTCGTCACGGGTTATGACAAGAGCGATACCGCCACCGCGGCATTTATCGCGAATATTGAAAAAGATTTTGCTGACGATCTGGCCGCGAAGGTGGGCAATACAGAGGTTGCGCTGACGGTCAACGATCCCGCGACGGGTAAGCGTATCGTTCGTAACAGCGAGACCAACCTGGGCGACCTGTGCGCCGACGCATACAGATATATTCTTGGCAACGGCAAGACAGGCGCGGCGAGCGGCCCTGCCGATATCGCCTTTGTCAACGGCGGCGGCGTACGGGCAAACATCGACGCGGGCGACATCACCTTCGGCGAAGTCATTGCGGTGCATCCGTTCAATAACGTCGGCACAGTTGTTGAAGCGAAAGGACAGGAGATCCTGGACGCGCTGGAAATGGCCGCAAGGGTGGCTCCCGAGGAGAACGGCGGATTCCTGCAGGTTTCCGGTCTGACCTATACCATTGACACCGCTGTGGCGTCGACGGTAGTGGTGGACGACAAGAAGAGCTTTGTAGAGGTTTCCGGCGCCCGCCGCGTGAAGGACGTCAAGGTTAGCGGCGCAGCCATCGATCCGGCCAAGGTCTACACGCTGGCCTCCCATAACTACATGCTGCTGGATGGCGGCGACGGAATCAATATGTTCCAGGACAACAAGGTTGTCGTACAGCCTGTCCTGCTGGACAATCAGATTCTCATCAACTATATCGACGAGTATCTGGACGGCGTCGTCGGAGAGGAGTATTCCGATCCTTACGGACAGGATCGTATCAATGTAACCAAGGCTGCTGCAGACTTCACCGATACGGTCAATCACTGGGCGGCAGGAGCGATCCGTTTTGCCGTAGACCGCAGCCTGTTCACCGGTACGACAGACAGCCTCTTCTCACCGAACGCGCCCATGACGCGCGGCATGCTGGTTACCGTGCTTCACCGCTATGCGGGAGCAACGCAGGGCGCGGTGCAGTCCTTTGAAGACGTGGCGGCGGACAAATATTACGCTGCCGCGGTCGCCTGGGCGGCACAGAACAATATTGTCACGGGTGCGGACAACAAATTCCAGCCTGACAGCAATATCAGCCGCGAACAGATGGCGGCGATCCTTTACCGTTATGCGGCTCCGGAACCAGTGACCGGCAACCTGGACGCATATCCTGACAGTGCGGCGGTATCTTCCTGGGCTTCCGACGCCATGATCTGGGCCGTAAGCAGCGGACTGATCTCCGGCGACGACAAGGGAAATCTCAATCCCGGAGGAAGCGCGACCCGCGCTCAGGTAGCGACGATACTGGAGCGTTTTATTACAAACGCTGAGAAATAAATAATTCTAACTCTTATCCCGGGATATTCCCGGCTTTGGGCCTCCTGTTCCCCTCTCGGGCAGGAGGCCCATTTCGCCGGGCTCATAAATCCTGTACGAGCGGAGGTATTGCTTTATGAGTTTGTCAAAGAAAAAGAAGCAGGTCCTGTCGGCGTGGGAAGATTTTTTTATCTTAAACAAAGAAGAAGTAAACGGTATCAGTGAAGTAATAAAAGAATCATGGATAAGAAGCAAAAATTACGGGATCGATTTGTATCAAAATGACTTTGACGATGCGACGGACCTGGCCAGGCAGGCTGAATCCGTCGGAAAGCATGGGTATTTTATTGATATCGCCAGGCCCTACATGGTCGATCTGTTCAATATCATCAAGGAATCGGGATTTGTAATAACCCTGACCGATAAAGACGGGTATATCCTGGATACGATAACTTCCCCCGGCATCGAAAATACCAATATAAGATTGGTAAATATGAACGAGAAAAAGCTGGGGACCAACGCCATAGGCACCTGCCTTTATCTGGACAGACCCGTTGAAACCTTTGCGGAGGAATACTGCTGCGTCGTGCTTCATCAGTTCTCGACGTCCGCCGCTCCGATCCATGACCGCAGCGGGAGATTGCTCGGCAGTATCGGAATTACAGGCTTCGCAAATGTACTGCCCCTACATACGCTGGGTATGGCCACCGCCATCGCGTACGCCATTGAAAATCAAATCAGCTTATCCCTCAACGGCAACGTCAATTCCGTCGTTCAAAACTACACGCATTTTATCAATCAGTCCGTTTCCGACGGCATCATTGTGGTGGACCTTCAAGGGAACATCACGTCGATCAACAAGGCGGCCATGGGCATTTTAGGGGTCGAAAGCGGCAGCGCGATAGGGGCGGGCATCAACGACATCGTAAAGGGCCCTGTGGATTTCAGGCTGATCATGAACGAGGACCTGAATTTTTATAACAATGAATTCACGCTTTCTCTGACCAATAAGACGATACGATGTCAGATCTCGGTGACGAATCTAAAAAACGGCGTGGAAACCATCGGATTGGTCATCGTGATCAAGGAAACCGGCAGGCCGCCGTCCGAGATATCGGGCAAAAAGGAGAACAGCCTGTTTTCCTTTAAGGATATCATCGGAGAATCGGAAGCGACGAAAAATACGATCAAGCTTGCCGTTACCGCGGCAAGGGGAAAGTCTAACGTGCTCATCATAGGGGAAAGCGGAACGGGAAAAGAGCTTTATGCGCAATCGATACATAACGACAGCTTCCGCAGGGACAAGCCGTTTGTAGCCGTTAACTGCGGCGCGCTGCCCGTCAATCTCGCCGAAAGCGAACTGTTCGGCTATGAAGGGGGATCCTATACCGGCTCAAGGAGGGAAGGCCATAAAGGAAAGTTTGAATCAGCCGACGGCGGGACGATTTTCCTTGACGAGATCGGCGATATGCCCTTGGCGACCCAGGCGTCCCTGCTGAGGATCATACAGGACAAGAACGTGGTAAGGGTAGGGGGGACCAAAGGAAAAAGCGTGGACGTCAGGATCATTGCGGCTACCAATAAAAATCTGTTTGAGGCGGTCAGAAACAATACGTTCCGGATAGACTTGTTCTACAGGCTCAATGTGTTCACCATCAACCTGCCGCCACTAAGGGAGCGCAAGGACGATATTCTGCCTCTGATCGATTTCTTTATGCGGAAATTCAACGAAAGGTTCTCCTCCGATATTAAAGGCCTGACGGATGAGGCGCTGGAAACCATGCTCAACTATGACTGGTTCGGCAATGTAAGGGAGCTTGAAAACACCATCGAAAGAGCCGTTCAGATCGCGCAGGGCCAGACGATCGACGTGAAAGACCTTCCCGTTTATATCCAAAACATCCCGGTCAATAAACCCGGGAATATGAATAGGGAGGTCGGCATGGCGGAATTAAGCGAATATCACGCCATCGAAGACGCCCTTGAAAGAAATAGGGGGAATATCCGGCTCGCATCGGAACAACTGAAAATAAGCCGGGCCACCGTTTACAGAAAGCTGTCAAAATTCGGCGCGGACCCCGACCGGTTCAGAAGATAATAAGCGTAAAAA
>DATMXY010000017.1:0-7077 GCA_035561275.1 Anaerovoracaceae bacterium
TGCATACAAGCTGAAATAAGAGGGGAAATAGTATCTGGCAGCAAAATATAATAGAATTAAAAAATCGTTCACTTGATGCAACTTTTTGAACTGTTTTTCGTGTAGTAGGATAAAGAGCCTATCCCCTATTGAGAGGAGAATGTTGGTGGATGACAGGGAAATCATTGATCTCTATTGGTCAAGATCAGAAAGCGCTATTACGGAGACAGCCAGAAAGTATGGATGCTATTGCCGCTATATCGCTTTTCATATTTTGTATAATGACCAAGACGCGGAAGAATGCGTAAATGACACATATCTTCGCGCATGGAGCGCAATACCGCCGAAACGTCCGAATCGCTTATCTACTTTTCTTGGGAAAATTACACGCAACCTGTCAATTGATCGGTATAAACAGTATGCCGCAGAAAAACGGGGAAAGGGACAGATTGAGCTTGCCCTCGATGAACTGGTGGACTGTGTTCCAGATTCAAATACCGTCGAGCAGGTCAGTGAAGAACGGCTGCTGGTTGAGAGTATAAACCTATTTTTATCCACGCTTGGAATTGAACAGCGCATGGTTTTTGTGCATCGGTATTGGTATCTGAGTTCCATCAGAGAAATCGCACAACAATTCTGCATGAGTGAGAGTAAAGTCAAGTCGCTGCTGTTTCGCCTGCGAAATGGTTTGAAAATCCATCTGGAAAAGGAAGGGATTACAGTATGAAGAATGAGATTATATTTCAGGCGATTGGAAAAATCGAAGAAAAGTATATTGAAGAGGCATCCCCTCACAGTGATCTCGTTACGCTCATACGGCAAAAAGCAAAGCGGAAATGGAAAGAAATACTGACCGCAGTTATAGCGGCGGCAATACTGTTGACAACGGGTGTAGTTGCTGCGGCAAATATGGGTTTTAATATTCTTGAATGGATTGTTGGGGCGTCTACAGATATCGATCCTGCTATAATCCAGGAGCAGCTTGAAGAAGGGCAGTGGGCCTATTTAAATGGAGATAATATCGCGGTCATTGTGCCGGAAAGTCCGGTAAAAATCATGCTGAGCAGTGACGCGGGAGAAACCTGGAGCGAATCAACTGTCGTTGAGAGCAGCGAATGGGAGTTCCTTGGTGAGTGGAGAGACGCTAAGTATTGGGGCGGATATATTGGTTTTAACGGAGCAGAAAACGGTTACCTGGTACTCACATCCGGTGTCGCCATGAACCATCAAGCGCTCCGTATCTTTTTAACTTCCGACGGGGGAGAGACCTGGATAGAGATCGAAAGCCCATATAATCAACATATTTCTGTTCTCACTGGCGCAGGTTTTGCATCGGCGGAGATAGGATTCATTGGTTATCGCTACTATGAGGATGCCGGACCGGACATTTGGTGGACAAGAGACGGAGGGAAAACATGGGGAAAGCTTGAGGTTGACCTGCCAGCGAACTATCAGGGGGGACAATACCGGTTTACGCCGCTCTCGCCTACGTTTAACGGGAGCAATGGAGTTTATCCTATTGCCATTACCGATCATGGAGATGATACAGAAACGACAATTTATATGTATAGTGATGATGGTGGGCTGTCATGGTATTTCTGAGAATATATCGTACAGGGGGGCGCGTTATATCGCGCGCCCCCCTGTATTGCCCAATGGGACATGTATGCGTAAACCTGATCAATGGAATTGATCAGGTTCTCCCTTGCTTAAGCCAAGAAAAAAGACATACCTTCTCCAAAGGGAAGGTATGTCTTTTTTATGTGATTGGTTCAGGAAAGACGCAGTAGGTGCCTTCCCGGCAGGGAACGAACCTGCCCGCAGGCGGCGCGTCAAAGAAAGGTCAAGCAAGCAAGACCGCTCTTACCGGCCCGGCCTCCGCGCCCGGCACATTAATCGGGAGCGCAATCAGGAAGTATTCGCCTTCTTCGATGTTCTTCAAGAGAAGTCCTTCCAGAATCACAATTTCGGAAGATAGCAGTATTTTATGGGTCTCATGGCCGGGCTGGTCCCGCTCTATGCCGAGGCTATCGATCCCCACGCCGCAAACCTTTTTGCCGGCAAGGTACTCTGCGCCCGATTTGTCGAGAAAGATGAAATTCTTACCCGGGTTTTCCACCAGCGAGTTTTTTGTTTTCAATAAGATGAAGTCCCCCTCCGAAATAGCTTTTCCGGACAGGTGCTCCTTAGAGATCTTCTCCTCAACGTGTGTGAGATCGAATACCTTACATTTTGTGAGCACTTTTTCCAACTTGATTTTTTCTATCGTCTGACCGTTTTCCAGCATATGAAGCGGCATATCAATATGCGTACCCGTGTGCAGGTTCATCTCAATCTTTGTCTCATATGCAGAGCTGTTTGAAAAGTCGCTTACCACCGTAATGACCGGTCTTTTTGCGGCATTGTCTTTATAGACGTTTATGTCCTTTGTAATCGGCATGGAGATATCAAGAATTTTCATATGTTCCACCACTTTCTGTAATCGTGCGCCAGAAGCTCGAAGGATTGAATCGGGCCCATCGAGCCGGCGTCATAGTTTGGAAGATTGCGTTTTTTCTGTCTCCCATATTCAATAATCCTGTCGGCTATCACCCAGGACGCCTCCACCTCGTCCCAGCTCGAAAACAGGGTGGAGTCTCCCTTGATCACGTCCAGGATGAGCTTCTCATAGGCTTCCGGCGTGTTTCCCTGGGCATGGCTTGTGTGACTGGTATCCATCTTTGCGGACATGACGTCGTTGTCTGTGTTGAAATCCCTTGTGTTAAATTGAAAGAACACGCCAACATTGGGTTGGATTTTGATGACGAGCAGGTTGGGCTCCTGTGCGGCATCCTCGCTGAAATACAATATATTGGGCAGAGATTTAAATTGGATGACGATCTCGGCCGTATGTATGCCCAGGCGCTTTCCGGTCCTGATATAGAAGGGGGTTCCGGCCCATCTGAAATTGTTGATATGGAACTTCATCGCAATGAAGGTCTCCGTATTGGAGTGATCGGCCACAGAAACCTCTTCCCGGTATCCGGGAACGGGATTGCCATCAATGACGCCCTTGCCGTACTGGCCAAAGACGACGTTGTTCCTCAGCAACTCCGGCGAGAAACTCTCGATTGAATTCAGGACCTTCAGTTTTTCCATTCTGATCGCATCGGACGTTAAATTGATCGGCGCTTCCATCGCAATCAAAGAGACGATCTGGAGCAGATGGCTCTGGACCATGTCACGCATTGCCCCCGACTGTTCATAGTAGCCCCCTCTGGAGCCAATCCCGCTCTTTTCCGCGAGCGATATCTGAATATTGTCGATAAACTTGTTGCTCCACAGCGACTCAAAGACCAGGTTGCAGAATCTGAGCACCATGATATTTTGAATCATTTCTTTTCCAAGATAGTGGTCGATTCTATAAATATCGTCTTCCCGGAACACCTCCCGGAGCTTTCCGTTTAAAAGCCGGGCAGTCTTCAGGTCCTTTCCAAACGGCTTTTCAATGACGAGCCGTTTCCATGAATCATTCGCCCCAGCCGCCAGGCCGCTCCCATGCAGATGCATCACGATGGTTTCAAAAAATTCGGGTGCCACCGCAAGATAGAACAATCTGTTCCCGCGCGTTTGATAGGTTTTGTCCAACTCGCGGAGAAATACATTGAGCCTCTCATAGCCGGTCTGATCCATAAAGTTCAGCTTAAAATAGTAAATGAGGCAGCTCAGCTTTTCCCAAAGCATTTCATCGATTTCATTTCTCGAATATTTTTTCAGGCTTTCAAAAATTTCTCTCCGGTACTGCTCATGATCCATATCTTTTCTTCCCACAGCGACGATCGCGAAATGCCTGGGCAGCCGCTGATCGTAAATGAGATTATATAATGCGGGAATCAGCTTTCTGTTTGTGAGATCGCCCGTTCCTCCAAAGATCACCATAAGCGCCGACATATCATCCGTCATTTGATGCTTTGTAGTTCTGTCCATAATTATCACCCCTTGTTCCTATGATTCGTTACCACTGGGTATGATATGTGCCTTCCTTATCTATTCTCTGATAGGTATGGGCACCAAAATAATCACGCTGCGCCTGCAGCAGATTCACGGGCAAGGTCTCGGTTGTGAAACTGTCAAAGTAGGCGATCGCGCTTGAGAACCCGGGAACAGAAATGCCCGAGGTGACGGCGGTGGAGATAACCTCCCTCCAAGCCTGCCCATAGCGTTCGATCACAGCTTTGAAATAGCTGTCCATAAGCAAATTCGAAAGCTCCGGCTTGGCCTGATAGGCCTCGGCTATTTTGTTTAGAAACTGGGCCCTTATGATGCACCCTCCACGGAATATTTTTGCAATGCTGGAGAGATCGAGCGCCCATCCGTAATGCCTGGACGCTTCCAGCATCAGGCTGAATCCCTGCGCGTAAGCGCAGATCTTGCTGGCATAAAGCGCCTTTCTCACGGACTCGACAAAGTCCGCTGCTTTGGGGACCGGTTTCACGCAGCTGCCATATAGCTTGCTGGCCTCCACCCGAGTATTCTTATCGGAAGAGAGGTAGCGCTCAAAAACCGCCCCGGTAATGGTCGGAATGGAAACACCCAGGTCCAGTGCAACCTGGCTGGTCCATTTGCCCGTTCCCTTCTGACCTGCAACATCCAAAATCATATCCACTAGGTAGTTGTCCGAATCCAAATCCTTTTTGGCGAAAATATCCGATGTGATGCCGATAAGGTAGCTGTTCAGTTCCCCTTGATTCCACGTCTTAAATACCTCGTGCAGATCGGGCGCGCGCATATTCAGTACGGTTTTCAAAATCAGGTACGCTTCGCAAATCAGCTGCATATCTGCGTATTCGATCCCGTTATGAACCATTTTTACAAAATGACCTGCTCCATCCCCGCCGATATAATGACAGCAGGGCTCCTCGTCCACCTTTGCGGAGATATCCGTCAGGATTGGCTTTATTGATTCATAGGCCTTCTCATCACCTCCCGGCATGATCGCCGGCCCCGTGCGCGCGCCCTCCTCTCCGCCGGAAATGCCGACGCCGAAATAGTGAAAGCCATCGGTTTCAAGCTCCCTGCTTCTGCTGATGGTATCAGCAAAATAAGAATTGCCGCCGTCGATGATCATGTCCCCCTGCGCCAAGTGCGGCCTCAACTGTCTGATGGTATCGTCAACGGCAGTTCCGGCCTTCACCATTAAAATAATTTTTCTCGGCAGCTCCAGCGACTGTACGAACTCTTCAATGGTGAAATACCCTTTTATGTTTTTCCCTTTGTACTGCGAGAGGAATTCTTCCGTTCTCTCCCGGGATCGATTGAAGACCGACACGGTGTAGCTATGATCTGCTATATTTAAGGCGAGGTTTTTTCCCATAACAGCCAATCCGATGATTCCAATGTTTTGTTTGCCCATCATATTTTCCTCCGCAATCTTATAAGTCACTCTTATTTATGTACATTTCTCTTTGAGTTTGCCGCGAATACCTCCAGCGTTCAAATCCCGGAGGAGGGGTTGAAGTGCAGCCGAGCGCTGGGATCTATTATGCTATTGGGTTCCCCCCAAGCCGGATTCATAGGTGTATCTCAAACGGGTCCGGGTGGAAACGCCGTAGTTGATCGCCGCAGCCGGACAGCGATGCAGACAACGCAGGCAATTATCACATTGCGAGAGAACCCAAAATGGTGTGTTGTCTCTCATTTCAATCGCATGAACCGGACAATTTTTCGCGCACAGCCCACAGTGGATACAAGAGCTGCTCACACTGAAGGGGGAAGTGATCCGGGCTTTTTCATATTGAGCGTGAATCTTAGGCGTTATCTTTCGGATGAGCCAATTGCTGTGATAAGGTTTTTGTGCCCCCTGCATGATCCTGTTAAGTACTTTTTCTGCGCGCATCAGTTTCTTTTTCTGCGTCTTTAACGGCGGAACATCATGCAAGATCGAATAATTTGTGACCATGGCCAGTGAGTAGACGGTTGGTCTTGGGAGGCCTTTTTCTAAAAACAGCGTTTCTATGGAGGTATCGGCGCCCCCCAGATAGCCGCCGCATGTTACAATAAAAACAATTTTGCTGACGTTTCTGAACTCACTTTTACGGATAAATGTTTCCATTCGGTTGGAAATTCCCCAAAAGCAATTGAATGTTACCAGAAATAAAGTCTCGCTGTCTTCTAAATAGAATGAGGCAGGCTGCTCCAAGTCACAGATATCTGTCAGTTTACCTTGGAGTAGTTCCTGCAATTTTAATGCGACATGCCTGGAATTGCCTGTTGAGCTGTAGTATAGGACCATTGCAGCATCACCCTCTATCTATGCGACACAATAAAATTTCTACTTGTTAGCTATTATAACATCAAGGCATATTTCTTTCCACTATCCTTATGCAAAGGTTGACTGGACGATTCTAGATATAGCCCAAAAGCAGGCCGACTCTATAGGAGCCGGCCTGCCGTATCGGTTTTCATATAGGCTGCTCCTGTAATGTCGCTTCCAGATAAACAAGGGGGAAGGCGGCTCTGAGCACCTTCCATGTTTGTACGGAAAAACCGTTTCGATTGATGAAATCAACATACTCTTCAGGTTTCCACTTGGAATAGGTTTCAAACCCAATCATCTTTAGCAAAAAAGCGTTCAGTTTCCACGTTGAATCTCTCAGGTGACCATGTGAAAAAGTAGGCGCTATCAGTAATCCGTTTGGTTTTAGGACTCTTCTGATATTTTTTAGCACCAATTCCGGGTCCGGCATGATGTGAAGAGCATTTGATATGATGACGGCGTCGAAGGTTTGATCTAAAAAAGAGAGCGTGGTAGCATCCTCGACCGAGAAATGCACGTTGTCAGGGGTTCTTTTTTTCGTTGCGGCCTCTATCATTTTGGGCGAAAAATCAGTAGCCGCAACCGATTGGGCGGCCTCGGCAATATGAATTGCAATTAATCCGGTGCCCGTTGCGATTTCAAGCACTTTCATCTCTTTCGTAAGTGCTCCCGAGATAAGTCTGTACATCTCTGAATAGGCTGAACGGTTAAACCGATCAATCTCAATATCATATATCTTCGCGTAGCGATTCCAGAAAGTTTTATTATCTTTTTTCAAAATTTATCCCTCAAATTCTACGCGC
>DATMXY010000018.1:0-7314 GCA_035561275.1 Anaerovoracaceae bacterium
CAGATTTGGCAGATAAATGAAAAAATCATAACAATAATCCCAAAGAAATGCGACCATATCAAAACAAGTGCACGCTGTTGAAAAAAACTGTACATTGTTAAAATGAGGTTAAGTAATGTTATGAGCTGGTAAAATACATGAATGATTTGAACAAAATCTATGCCCGAAAGAGGAGGAGAAGGATGAAAGTTGGAATAATCGGCGCCGGCAGAATCGGAAAAGTACACGCGAAGAACATTGCGATGTTTGTGCCGGAGATGAAAATAAAAAACCTGGCGGATCCCTTCATGAATGAGGAAACAGAAGCGTTCGCGAAACAATATGGAATCGAAAGGACGACAAAAGACGCGGTGGATATCCTGAATGATCCCGAAATAGAGGCGGTGCTCATCTGCTCGTCCACCGACACCCATTCCAAATATATTATCGAGTCTGCCAAGGCAGGCAAGCACATTTTCTGTGAAAAACCCATCGACTATGACCTGGGTAAGGTGCGGCAGGCCATCGACGCCGCCGAAAAGGCGGGAGTGAGGCTGCAGATCGGATTCTGCAGACGGTTTGACCACAATCATCGCGCGGTTTACGACATGGTCAGGAGCGGTAAGGTCGGCAGGGTCAACATCATTAAAATCAGCTCCCGGGACCCGGAACCACCGCCAATCTCTTATGTGAAAGTATCCGGCGGAATTTTTTACGACATGATGATCCACGACTTTGACATGGCGCGTTTTCTTGCGGGAAGCGAAGTTATGGAGGTAAACGCAATCGGTTCGGTGCTCGTGGACCCGGCCATCGGCGAAGCGGGCGACGTGGATACCGCTGTCGTCACCCTCAGGTTTGAGAGCGGAGCCATCGGCATCATCGACAACAGTCGGAAAGCCGTTTACGGATACGACCAGCGCGTCGAGGTATTCGGTTCCGAAGGCTGTGCCCGAAATGAAAACGATATTCCCGATACCGCGATCCTTTCCAACGCCAAAGGGACGACTTGCGGCACGGCATATAAAGTGATGTGGGACCGCTATACCGGCGCTTTTGCCGCGGAGATGCAGGCTTTTGCCGACGCGGTGGCCAACGGCAGAGAAACCCCGGTAACCGGGATGGACGGCCTGTATCCGGTCCTGATGGCGGCTGCGGCCACCAAATCCCTGAAAGAGGGACGTCCCGTGAAGATTTCGGAGGTGATCTGAATGACCCTGCGCAAATGTGCCTGCATCGACACGCTTTATACGGAACTGCCGTGGCTTGACCGCTTTCAGGCGGCAAAGGACGACGGGTTCGAGTCCGTGGAATTCTGGGACTGGCGTATCCGCGACCTGGACGCAACGCGAAAAGCGGCAGACTCTGCGGGGATCGCCGTCAGCGGTTTCAACGGAGACGCGGATTATTCCCTGATCGATCCCTCCCATAAGGAAAACTACATCGGATTTCTGAAACAATCCATCGCCGCGGCAAAGAAGCTGGAGGCGGAGAGCGTCACGATCCACTCCAATGCCCTGGGTGAAGGCGGAATCGTCGTGGATCATTATAACGGGCTGTCGGACACGATAAAGCTGTGTGCCATGTATGACTGCCTGCTGGAATGCGTCAGGCTGGCGGCGGCGGAGGAGATCAGCCTTCATCTTGAAGCCCTTAATATTACTACCGACCATGTGGGAAACTTCCTGAAAAATACCCAAATGGGAGCTGAGCTCTGCATGCTGATCGGCTCGCCCCGTTTAAAGCTGCTTTATGACGTCTACCATATGCAGCTGAACGAAGGCGCGATCTGCGACACCCTGGCGAAATATGCGAGCTGGATCGGCCATATTCATGTTGCGGACGCGCCCGGGCGTCACGAGCCGGGAACCGGAGAAATCCAATATAAAAATGTAATATCCCGCCTGGAAAGCCTGGGTTATACCGGGCGGATCGGCTATGAACTGTTTCCTGTAAAGGATACCATGACGGCGGTAAAGGCTATCATGGAAAACTTTTAAACATAGAACTCTATTACAATGATGTGAGGAGAAAGGAAACGAAACAATGAAAAAGAGAATGATTGCATTGGCTCTGGTCAGTTTGCTGACACTTTCCCTGGCCGCCTGCGGCAGCGATGCGCCGGAAAACTCCGGCTCCGAGCCTGCAGAGTCCACTGAACCCGTACATATCGGTATCGTAGTAAAATCTCTGGCCGACCAGCATTGGGCCCTTGTAAAGGCAGGAGCGGAAGCGAAAGCGGCTGAACTGGGCGTATTGGTTGACGTCATCGGCCCGAACTCCGAGTCGGATGTGCAGGCACAGGTTGATATGATCGACAACCTGATCGGTCTGCAGGTAGACGCGCTCTGCCTTGCGCCTTCCTCTCAGGAAGCGGTACTGGGCTCTTTGCAGAACGCTTATGACGCGGGAATCCCTATTCTGACAATCGATACGGATACGACCTTCGACAAGAGGCTCAGCTTCATCGGAACCGGTAATGTCGCCGCCGCAAAAATGGGCGGAGCCGCCGCCGCGGAAGTAGTCGGCGAGGGCGCAACATGCGTTATTTTAAGAGGACGTCTGGGCGATCCGACCCATGATCAGAGAGAACAGGGCTTCCGGGAAGCGCTTGAAGCCGCCGGCGTGGAAATCATCGAAGTGAAAGCGGCGGACTCCGATTCGGAAAAAGCCATGAACATCATGCAGGATTTACTGCAGGTCTATGATGATATCGACCTGGTTTGCTGCACGACCGACAACAATTTGTTCGGGGCGCAGCGCGCGGTGGAAGCTGCCGGCGCGCCGACACTGCTGATGAGCTTTGACGGCACCTCCAATGCCTGCGAACTGATTCTGCAGGGGAAGGTACTGGGATCTGTTGCTCAGAATCCATACGCGATGGGTGAATTAGCCGTTGAAAATGCCATCAAGGCGATCAACGGCGAAACGATTGACGCCCGCATTGATTCCGGCGCGGAGGTTATCATGGCGGATAACGCGGAACAATACCTGGCGGAACTGAAAGAAAAGGCTGGTCAGTAAAAAAATTCGGGAGCGGCCATCGACCGCTCCCTGGTTTTTCAAAAGAAAGTCGGTGCAGCATGGACAACGATGTATTTATCGAATTAAAAAATATCACGAAATATTTCCCGGGTGTTGTTGCTTTGAAAAACATGTCCTTTCAGGTACGCCGCGGCGAAGTCCACGGATTGATCGGTGAGAACGGCGCGGGAAAGTCGACCCTGATCAAGACACTGAGCGGCGTCAATCAGCCTGATGAGGGGCAGATCCTGATCAACGGCAAGCCGGTGGTATTGTCAAATCCGAATGCCGCAAAGCAGCATGGCATCGGATGCGTCTATCAGGAATTGAATATCGTACAGCAATTGAGCATAACCGATAACCTGTTTATCGGATATTATATCAAAGGCGTCGGACCGTTTCTGGATTATAAAAAAATGCACGGACAGGCAAGAGAGATCATGAAGAGCCTCGGACAGGATATCGATCCGAGGACGGAATGCGGCAAGCTTGGGATGGGACTGAAGCAGACGGTGGAAATCGGCAAATCGATTTTGATGAACTCCCGGCTGATCATTATGGACGAACCGACGTCAAGCCTTTCGGAAACGGAAGTAAAACAACTGCAGCAGACGGTAAAAATGCTGAAAGAACAGGGAATCTCCATCATTTTCGTTTCCCATAAGCTGGAGGAAATCTTTCAGCTCTGCGATGTGGTCACCGTAATGCGGGACGGACAGCACGTCGGCACGGTGCCCGTATCTGAAGTAACAAAGGAACAATTGATTGCGGATATGGTGGGAAGAAGCCTGGACAATCTGTTCCCGAAACAGATCGCAGAAAAGGGAGAGGAACTTCTCAGAGTGGAGCACTTAAAAGAACCCGGAGTCATTAACGACATCAGCTTTTCCGCATACGGGGGGCAGATCCTCGGCTTTTCCGGCCTGGTGGGCGCGGGGCGCACGGAAACGCTGCGGGGAATCTTCGGAGCCGATCCCGTTTCGGAGGGTGAAATTTATATAAAGGGCAGCAAAACGGAAATTAAAAATCCGCGGGATGCAATAGCAAACCGGATCGCATTTGTAACGGAAGACCGAAAAAAGGAAGGACTCATTATCGATGCGTCCGTCAATAACAATCTGAATCTTGCGATCATTGACCGCGACCGGATCTATCGATTCTTTTTAAATTTAAAAAAACTCAAAAATATTTCTCTTAAAAATGTTGAAATGTTAAGAATCAAAACCTCGTCCCTTGAAACTCCGGTCGGCACCCTGTCGGGCGGGAATCAGCAAAAGGTGGTCATCGGCAAATGGATCAATACGGATGCGGATATCTTCTTCTTTGACGAACCCACGCGCGGCATTGACGTCGGTGCGAAGGTCGAGGTATATAACGTCATGAATGAACTGGTCGGACGGGGAAAGTGCGTCATCATGGTTTCTTCCGAGCTGCCTGAGATCCTGGGAATGAGCGACCGGGTCCTGGTTTTCCGGGGAGGCAGGATCATGACTGAGATCGAGCGCAGCAGCGAATATTTTAATCAGGAGGATATCATGAAAGCGGCATGGGGAGGTACATTGTCATGATTGCAGATAAAAAAAGACTAAAGAACTTATTAGCCAGAGTTGGTCCGCTTCTTGCATTGGTCATCCTTTGCATCGTTTTGACCATCGGTACGGACGGGAAGTTCATTGCAATGTCCAATATTTCCAACCTGCTGCGCCAGGTGCCGATTGTGGCGCTGATGGCGTCAGGCATGCTTGTGGTAATCCTGACCGGCGGCATTGATCTTTCCGCCGGCTCCCTGCTGGCCATCTCGATCTCCGTCATGGGCGTTGCGATGAAAAACTACGGGATCCAGAATCCGTTTATGCTGATTCTTCTGGGCATTCTGACCGGAACTTTTTTCGGCTTGATAAACGGATTGCTGTTAACTAAGCTGCACCTGCCGCATCCGTTCATTTCAACCCTTGGAACCAAGAATATGTGCCGGGGACTGGCGCTGTTGATCACTGGGGCCGCCGCCATCGGCAACTTTCCGGCGCCCGTATTGATTGTCGGGGCAACGGATTTTAACATCGGCGGTGTAAAAATACCGTTAAGCTTTATCCTGGTATTCATCTCCTGTATTATTTTTCATATATTCCTCACAAAAACCGCTTTAGGCCGAAAAATTTATTCCTTCGGAGGAAACCAGGAGGCGGCGCGTCTGGCTGGAATCAATACCGATCGAGTGCAGATATTCTGTTATTCTCTGTCGGGATTCATGTGCGCTTTAGCGGGCCTGGTGTTTGTCGGACGTATGAATTCGGCTGTGCCTTTGGCATCGCTGGAAGGAGATCTTGATGCAATTGCGGCTTGTATTATCGGCGGAGCCTCCTTCTGGGGAGGAAAGGGCAATATTTGGGGAACCCTCGTCGGCGCGTTCATGATAACGGTAATACGAAACGGCTGCAATCTGCTCGGCGTATCCAGCGACCTGCAGCAAATCGTCATCGGCGCCGTAATCGTTGTCGCCGTATTTATCGACGTAGTCCGCGGCAGGCTCGAAATCCGTGCCAAGCGGCTGGCGGCAGCCAGATGAAATAATAGCATCGGTTGACAAGGTGCTTTACCTGGTCAACTGATGCTACCTAACAATTTACTTTTTCATTTTTTTAAAAGGGAGTTATTTTTAACCAGAGAGTTATGGATAGCTCCCTTCCTCATTTTGCACTTGCCAATAATGGCCACCGGATAAGAAGTATCATTCCCGGATGATCAGGCTGTGGCCGGTCATTTCCGCCGGTTTTTCGATCTCCATCAGATCAAGCAGCGTCGGCGCCACGTCGGCCAGGACGCCGTCCTCCATCAGGATGACAGGCTCCTGCGAAGCAACGAGGAAGGGGACCGGGTTCAGGGAATGGGCCGTCATGACTTCCCCTTCCTCATCCAGCATGCAGTCGGCGTTTCCATGGTCGGCGGTGATGATCATCTGGCCTCCCAGCTCCAGCACCGCCTCCACAACCCGGGGAACGCATTTGTCCAGCGCCTCGATGGCTTTCACGGCAGCCTCCATAACGCCGGTATGGCCGACCATATCGGGGTTGGCAAAGTTCAGGATGATCACGTCATAATAGTTTTCTTTTATCATCTGGATGACTTTTTCGGTTACCGAAAAAGCGCTCATCTCAGGCTGGAGGTCATAGGTAGCCACCTTTGGGGATGGGATCAGGATCCGGTCTTCACCGTTGTTCGGCGCCTCCACGCCTCCGTTGAAGAAGAACGTTACGTGAGCGTATTTTTCCGTCTCCGCGATCCGGAGCTGCTTCAGATCCAGACCGGAAAGGTATTCTCCCAACGTATTTTTCAATGACTGGGGAGGAAAGGCCACATGGACGTTAGGCATCTCCGCGTCGTACTGCGTCATGCATACATAGTGCAGATTCGATATCACCTTGGTTCTGTTGAAGCCGTTGAATTTCGGATCCACGAAGCATCTGGTGATCTCCCGCGCCCTGTCGGGCCTGAAATTGAACATGATGATGGAGTCGTCATCCTTTACGGTGATAGCTTCTCCGTTCTCTTTGCAGATCAGGGACGGAAGGACAAACTCGTCATTCTCGCCTTTTTCGTAGGAATTTTCCAGCGCGGCGGCGGCGCTTCCCGCCTGTTCTCCCACGCCGAGGGTCATGGCGTCATAAAATTTCCGGACTCTTTCCCAGCGGTTATCACGGTCCATACCGTAATATCTTCCGGAAATCAGCGCGATTTGGCCGATCCCTGCCTTTTTAAGGTAATTCTCCAGCATTTCCAGGTAAATACCCGAGCTTTGCGGGGGTACGTCCCTGCCGTCCAGCAGTGCGTGGATATAGAGCTTTTTCAGCCCTTTTTCCTTTGCCATATCCACGAGGGCATAAAGGTGGGTGATATGGCTGTGGACGCCGCCGTCGGACACAAGACCCAGCAAATGAAGGGCGGAATTGTTGGCAAGGGCATGGTCTATTGCCGTTTCCAGGGCTATATTATGAAAGAATAAGCCGTCTTTGATTTCCTTTGTTATTTTTGTCAGTTCCTGATAAACGATCCGGCCGGCGCCCATATTCAGATGGCCTACCTCCGAATTTCCCATCTGGCCTTCCGGCAGTCCCACATCCATCCCGCTTGCGCCGATGACTGTGTTGGGATACTTTTCGAACAACGCGTCGATATTTTTTTTATCTGCCTGTTTTATCGCATTTCCCCGACATTCGGAACCGACGCCGTATCCGTCGAGGATCATTAATAAATTCGGTCGGTGCTTTAATTTCATTCCTGGTCTCCTTTTTTTCTTCATACATAGCCAACATT
>DATMXY010000019.1:0-3297 GCA_035561275.1 Anaerovoracaceae bacterium
GATATAGAAAATGATGAATATCACACTGATGATCGCGCTGGTATCGTTAAAATGGATATTGGGATCGGTTATAAACAGTCTCGGCACATAACCCTGTCCGATCCCCTTAAAAAGGTCAGGAAACTCTCCGATGGTAGCGCCCTTTGTGATACCGAGGGTCAGCCCTTTGAACGCAGTCATGCTGGCGAGCGTCACAATAAACGCGGGCACTCCCCTGTAAGCGATCCAGAATCCGTGCCACGCGCCGACCAGCAGGCCTGCGGCAATCGTTATTATTATCGTAGGGATCGGTCCCACATTCCCTTTTACCATCAGCGCCGCCGCCAGGGCTCCCAGCGTGCCCGCGACCGAACCAACCGAAAGGTCGATATGGGCGGCTACCATGACAAGCACCATCCCGCAGGCGAGTATCCCCGTGGTGCACATCTGTAGGAACAGGTTGGAAAGATTCCTGGATGTAATGAAGATGCCGTCCGTCAATATTGTGAAGATCAGCCAGATTGAGAGCAGCGCAATCACCATGGTGTACTGCCTGAGGTTGTTTTTAAAGGAACCGGTTATATATCCCTTAAGAGCATCCGTTTTCCCTGCTGTTTCTGAATTACCGATCACTTCCGCAGTCCTGTTCATATTTAATTCCTCCAATTCCTCCGGTTGCATAAAAGATTACCTGTTCCTGAGTAGCTTCCTTCCGGGATAATTCTCCGTTGATTTTCCCCTCATGCATCACAAGGATCCGATCGCTCATACCGATGATTTCCGGCAGTTCGGATGAAATCATGATGATGCACACACCCTGCTTTACAAGGCTGTTCATGATTGTATAAATCTCGAATTTGGCGCCGACGTCTATTCCTCTGGTCGGTTCATCCAGGATCAGTACTTTCGGGACCGTCATCAGCCATTTCCCCAATGCCACCTTCTGCTGATTTCCTCCGCTGAGGTTCGCCACAAGCTGTTCTACGGACGGAGTCCTGATTTTAAGATCGTTTATGTATTTTTCGGCTGCCCGGATCTCTTTGTTCACATTGATGATTCCGGCTTTCGTTATCTTCCGCATACTGGCCATGGAAACATTCTCTTTCACAGGCATTCCCAGTATGATCCCGTTGCCTTTCCGGTCCTCCGACAAATAGCTCAATCCCTCCCGGATCACCTGCTCGGGATTTCGTTTGTTGATCTTTTTTCCCTGAACGTAGACCTCTCCGGACACTTTTTCACCGTACGCGCCAAATAAACTCATTGCCAGTTCTGTCCTTCCGGCTCCCATCAGCCCGGCGATGCCGAGAATTTCGCCTTTTCTGGCGACGAAACTGACGTTGTCGATCATTTTCTTGTCCGGCAGATCCAGGTTGTATACCGTCCAGTTTTTTACTTCGAGCACCGTTTCGCCGGGCGTATGCTCCACTCCGGGAAATCGTTGGGTTAATTCTCTTCCCACCATAAGTGAAATCAGTTTGTTTTCGTTAAGCTCCCCGGCCGGCTGCGTGCATACTGTTTTCCCGTCTCTTAAAACCGTTATGTTGTCGGCAATCCGGAAAACTTCATTCAGCCTGTGGGAAATGTAGATGCAGGTAACGCCCTTCTCCTTCAATTCCCTGAGCAGGTTCAGAAGATTATCGGTTTCGGCTTCCGTCAATGCCGCGGTGGGCTCATCTAAAATCAAAATATCCGTTTCTTTTAAAATCGCTTTTGCGATCTCGATCAGCTGTTGCTGGCCGATACCCAGGTTTACGACCTTGACGGTCGGATTGATATCAAGCCTTACTTCCTTCAACGCCTTCCTGGCCGCTATGAATGCCTTATTGAAATTTATAATACCTTTCTCGGTAATTTCCGAACCCAGAAACAGGTTTTCAACGACATTCATCTGCTTTACCAGGGCAAGCTCCTGGTATATGATAGCGATCCCCGCGTGTTCGCTGTCCTTGATATTTTTATAATGCTGGCACTCACCGTTTAAGAGTATTTCACCGCCGTAGGTCCCTGTGGGATAGATCCCGCTCAGCACCTTCATCAGGGTTGATTTCCCCGCTCCGTTTTCTCCGACGAGCGCGTGGATTTCTCCCTTTTTGACCCGGAATGTTACGTTATCAAGGGCTTTCACTCCGGGAAACACCTTCGTGATATTGACCATCTCCAAAATGTATTCGCTCATCAATCGTTACCTTTTCCTATTCAGAGGAACAGTACTGGACTATTCCTCTGAATTTATACGTCAGGTTATAAGATTATTGTTTATAGATGTCTTCCTTTACAAATACTCCTCCGTCGATCAGGATCTCATCGATGTTGGATTCATCGATGGCGGTAGGGGTGCAGAGGATTGATAGGACATCCATTTTACCGTTATTGACGGTATTGTTGGCTCCGAGGTCTTCGCCGTTTGCCAGCTTGATCGCGGCTTCGATTGTGGCCTTACAGATCACCCTGCTGTCCTTGAACACGGTCATGCCCTGCACGCCCTCAACGATTCTCTGCAGGCCCGCAAGTTCGGCGTCCTGGCCTGTGATCGGAATTTTTCCGTCAAGGCCCTGCGCCGCAAGCGCCTGGATACACCCTCCGGCCGTGCCGTCATTCGGCGCAAGCACGCCCTGTATGTTATTCTTGTTGGCCGTAAGGGCGTTTTCCATCAGTTTCATGGCTTCGCCCGGCTGCCAGTCCTTGACTGCCTGCTCCATAACGACCGTGTAATCCCCGCTGTCGATCTTCGGCTGGAGCTTTTCCATGGCCCCCTGCTTAAACAGCTTGGCGTTGTTGTCCAAGGGATCTCCTGAAAGTATGACGATATTGCCTTTGTCGACATGGCTTACAAACCAATCGCCCTGAACGTTTCCGACCTTTACGTTGTCAAATGATATGTATACGTCAGGATCGCTGTCCAGGATAAGCCGTTCGAAGGAGATTACTTTCACACCCATTTCATGCGCCTTCTCAACGATAGTAGCGGCTGCCTTACCGTCGTGCGCTCCGACGATAAGCACTTCTATCCCCTGAGAAAGCAGGTTTTCACATTGCGCCTGCTGTTTCGCGGCGTCATTGTCCGAAACCTGGACCAACAGCTCTATGCCTTGCTTTTCTGCCTCTTGTTCCAGCAATACTTTGTCTTTGACCCAGATCTCTTCTCTTTGCGTGGGGAATGATAAGCCGACCTTCAACTTTTCTTCCGGCGCTGCGGTTTGATCTGATGTATCGTCCGACGACGGTGTCGACGCGGCTCCGCACCCTGCCAAAAGCGATACGACCATCAATAAAATTACAGCCTGGGAAATGAATTTAACGACCTTTTTCATACCT
>DATMXY010000020.1:0-5707 GCA_035561275.1 Anaerovoracaceae bacterium
TATATAGCAAGGCTGACTATTTCACCAGTTCCCCCGCGATCCTCATGAAGTCGATCCCGCTTTCCTTTTCCACCCTGCGTTTCCACTCTTCCGGGATCGCCTTCGCGCCGGAATAGGCGCCGGAGATATTCCCGCAGATCGCGCCGTTGGTATCTGCGTCGTCGCCGCCGTTGACCGCCGCGATGATCCCTTCCTTCGCATCGCCGTTCGCCGCATAAAAAACTCCCAGTGAAAACGGGACGGACTCATGGGCCAGCATTCCCGCGCCGATTATGCCCGTCAGCTCGTCCAGGATTTCGCTCATTCCTTTTCTGCGATTCTTCTCCACGATCTCTTTTGCCAGGAGGATCCGCTTTGCCACGCTTGGAGCGGTGACGTCGCTGCCGACGCTTTCTCCGAACCTGGCGCCCTCCCAGGCAATCTCCATAACCTGTTCTGCCGTATATCCGCCTTTGACCCCGGCCGCCACCGCCGTCGCGACCGCACAGGCCGCCGCCACACAAGGCTTGCTGCTATGGCTCGGGAAGGATGACTCCGCGGCGGCTTCCGCACATTTTTTTAAATCATAATAGTATTTCACACCTACCGGCGCCACTCTCATCGCACTGCCGTTGGTGGAACTCTGTTTCGCGGCTTCTGTCGTATCCCTGTTTTCTATGACCGCCTCCAGAAATTTTCGCGTGGAAGGCCCGATTACCGTTGATTCCAGCATCTTATTTTTTACGGCCCAGAAACGCATCGCTTCGATGAACGCGTCCCGGTCAAACCCGCCGGTTTTGATCAGGATATCGCTGATGATAACGCTTTCCATGGTATCGTCGGTTATTTCGCCCGCTTTCAGGTTTCCGTGATACACCTGTGATTTTGATTCGGGTTCCAGAAAGTCCGTGATGTAGCCGTAAACCTGTTTGATCTTATCTCTTGTAAAAAATGACGCCGGCATGCCCATGGCATCGCCGATGGCGCCGCCGACGAGCGCGCCGTATGCTCTGTCAATCATAACTTAATCTCCTTTACCGTTTCCAAAATCCATGAGGTCCCTTCACCGTTACGGTGATCGCCGCGCTTTCCGCCGCGAGGGATACTGACGACCGGACGTCCATCCCTGACAGGATGCCGAACATGAGCCCCGCGTTGAAGCTGTCGCCGGCTCCCGTCGTATCGGCTTCCTCAACGGCCGCGGCCTTATATCCGAACCGTTCCCCTCCGTAAAAAACTTCTCCTCCGGATTTCCCCTTTTTAATTACAATAATTTTGGAGGCGTCCTTCGGAAGATCGATGTTCTCCGCTTCCGCCTCGTTCATCGTGATGATATCAGCCATTGATACAGCCTTCTTCAACGCATCAGGGTCTATTTCCCGGACCAGCGGGCCCGGATCGAAAAGAAAATGATCGCATTGCTCCCTGATTTCCGAAAGGCACATAACCAACTCCGGCGTATTGTCGCAGAGCAGATAGTAGCCTGTCACCATAACATTTTTAATGGGCGGAATGGCGCCGGCGTAAGGCCTGAGCAACTCCCGATCAAAGCGGGCCTCTACGCCTTTCTTCGTCAGGAAAGTCCGTTCGCCGTTTTTTTCAAGAATAACGAGGCTGTATCCCGTATCGCCTTCAATTTGCTTCACATATTCCGCGGAAAGCCCGTGACGGTCCAGGTAATCCATGATCTCCCGGCCGGTCTGGTCGGCGCCAATATAGGATACCACGTAAGCGCTGCCTCCAAGATTGTTGAAGGTCGCCGCCATGTTGATGGAACAGCCTCCCGCGATGTTGAATTCATCCGTGATCAGCCCGTCCTGGCCTCTTTCCGGATAGGTTTCCACCTCAAGATATTTGTCAAGGAGCAGCCCTCCGAATATTACGCACTCAACCATAACTTCCTCCTCAATCCGTCAGTTCGATTTCGCTTTCCTTTTCCCAGCTCAGATAAACCTTCTGGCCTTTCTTCAGGTTTTCGCTGATCTGGACGTTCTGCTTTTCACAGAGCACAGCTTCCCCGGCGCACTCAATGGTATAGGCGGTAATATTGCCGGAATAGCTGATAAAGGTGATGACGCCTTCTCTCACAGCGCCTCCCCATCCGGCAGCTGCCTGTTCCCGGCCGGCGCTTTCTCCCGGCTCACCGCTTTCCGGCCTTGCAGCCGCAGGTTCCCCGGCGCTTAACTGTATTTTTTCCGGCCTCACGGCAAAGCCTGAGCCGTCCTCCCTCCGGAAGAAATTGGCCTTCCCGAGAAAGCTTGCCACAAACTGGTTTTTCGGTTTCTCATACACTTCAAGAGGCGTCCCCATCTGTTCAATGACGCCATTGTCCATGACCACGATAAAATCGGAAAGCGTCATGGCTTCCTCCTGGTCGTGGGTAACAAAAAATGTCGTTACCTTGCTCTCCTCCAGGATCTTTCTCAGCTCTGTCTGCATTTCCACTCTCAGCTTTTTGTCAAGGGCGCTCAGGCACTCGTCCAGCAACAGCACCCTAGGCGAGATGGCAAGGGCTCTGGCGAGAGCGACCCTCTGCTGCTGTCCGCCAGAAAGCTGCTTCGGCTTCCTCTTGCGAAATCCATCCAGATGGACGGTATTGATCACCTGCTCCACCCGGGCTTCGATCTGCGCCCTGTTCAGTTTCCTCTGCTGCAGGCCGTAAGCCACATTTTCTTCAACGGTCATATGAGGAAAGAGGGCATAGCTTTGGAATACCATTCCGATATTTCTCTTGTTGGCCGGGACATTGACCACGCTTTCCTGATCAAAAAATATATTCCCTTCGTCTGGGGTTTCAAATCCCGCGATCATTCGGAGCAGGGTCGTTTTCCCACAGCCTGACGGACCCAATATGGAAACGAGCGTCCCGTTGGGGATCTCCAGATTGACCCGGTTCACCACGGTGTTTTCTCCGAACCGTTTCGTAAGATTTTCCAGTTTTATATATGCCATTACTTTTTCCTTCCTCCTATCATGTTTTGTATGCTTGAACCCATAATCAACCCTACGATTGCGAGGCACAAAAGCGAAACGCCGATGATCACCGTGGAGATCGCGTTGATTTCGGGAGTGAATCCGAATTTGATCGAGGATTGTATTTCAATAGGCAGCGTTGAGGCGCCCGTCGGGATCAGAAAATAGCTGATCGCAAAGTTGTCGAAGCTGATCATAAATGCCAGAAAGCCTCCGGCTATGATGGCGGGGGCGAGGGCCGGCAGCGTGATCCTCCGGAAGGTGATCATAGGGCTTGCGCCTAACGAAGCGCTCATCTCTTCGAGGGCCGGGTCCAGCGCCTGGATCCTGGCCTGCAGGGAAAGCATGGCATAGGGCAGAGAAATCACCACATGTCCCGCAACGACAAAAAACATATTTTTATCCAGGTCGAGAAATCTGATAAACAGAAGCATGGAAAGCGCCAGGATCAGCCACGGGATGCTCATGGGCATCATGATCAGGCTCCGGAACAGGTCTTCCGTTCTCCGGCTCAGGGTCTTCATGCCCAGCACGAAGGTCGTCGCCAAAACGACGCAGATCAACGCGGTGATAACGGCCAGCACCAGGGAATTGATCGCGGCGCCGATCAGTTTGTCGTTCTGCGCCAAAGCGGAATACCACTCCAGGCTGAAGGAGAACGGCAATGTGTTATACCGCGATTTGTTGAAGCCCATCACCGTCAGCACGATGATAGGAGTATAAAGGAAAATCAGGGCCATGAGCGCATACAGAGCCGGGATCAGGTTATACGTGATATATTTTTTCATTCGTTGTCGTACCTCCTTCCCATTCTGCTCAGGGCGGTCATGCTGACGATAACCATTGCGAACAACACAAATGCGATGGCTGCCCCGAAGTTCCAGCCGTATATCTCAAAAAACTGATCCTCGATCACCGTGCCGATCACCGTGCCGTTGACTCCGCCGAGGATCCGCGGTTCAACAAAGGTTCCGAGGCACGGCACAAATACGATCATGATCCCGGTTACGACGCCGGGCATGGAAAGGGGAAGAACGACCCGAAAAAAGGTCCTGACCTTTGACGCTCCAAGGGAACTGCTCGCTTCCAGCAGCGAATTGTCAACCCTTTCCAGAGCAAGGTAGATCGTGATCACCATATATGGGAAAAAGGCGTGGATCAGGCCGATCACCACCGCTCCCTGTGTAAACAGCAGCCCCAGGCTTCCGTCGATGAGCCCGACGGACTGCAGAAAGCTGTTGAAAACCCCGCCGTCCTGCAGGAAAATCAGCCAGCTGTAGACTCTGACGAGCTGATTGGTAAAAAAGGGTATGATGATAAGGATCATTACGATATTTTTCAGGCCTTTAAACCTCTTGGCCATGAAATATGCCAGGGGGTAGGAAATGACCAGGCTTATGACGGTTACGGTCAGGCTGTTGAAGACCGTCCTCCAGGTTAATTTTAAGTAGACGCTTTTCATGAAGAAATTCGCGTAATTCTCCAGCGTGATCCCGGCCGTTCCGCTGTCGCTCTTGAAGCTGTAGCCCAGCATGATCAGCAAGGGCAGAATGGCAAACACACATAAAACGATAACGCTTGGAAGGGTGAGTATTTTTTTCTTGCTTTTCAATGGATCTTCCTCATTTCATTGGGAAAATGCCGCCTAAACGAACCTTCAGGCGGCATTTCGCAAAACGTGTCAATTCGCTTTTACTTCAGTCCAAAGTTCATTCCATGCTTTCTTTACGTCGTCGGATCTGTACTGCATAAAGTACAGCCGGTTCAGGGATTCCTCATCCATTCCGCAGGAAGCCGCATATGCGGGGTCTATCTTTCCCGCCGCCTCCTTGTTTACGGGAGCCGGGCCGCCGGTGGACGCCCAGTCATACTGGAATTGTTCGCTGATCACCGCGTCGATGAATTTATACGCAAGGTCCGGATTCTGGGATCCCTTTGCGATTCCCCAGGTATCGACCCAGCCGATGGCGCCGTCTTCCGGTACAATGAAGCCGATGGGCTGCCCGTCCTGCTTCATGAACGCCGCCTGGCCCGACCACATCAGCCCTACGGAGATCTGATTCCCCGCGAAGAGCTTTGAAAACTCGTCTCCGGTTTTCCAGTATGTCACGTTGAGCGGTTTCTGTTCAATGAGCTTCGCCTTGATCGCTTCCAGATCGGATGGATTGTTGGGATCCTGGCCGAGCGCGATGGCCGCAAGCATGACCGCGTCGTTATAGTCGTCACGGATCACGATTTTTCCGTCATACTTCGGATCGAAGAGCACGCCGATGGATGCGGGCGGTTCCGGAATATCGTTGGTATTATAGGCGATGGCAGTGGAACCCCATACCCATGGCACAGAGTACATCTTGCCGTCTTTGAAGCATTCTTCCTGTGTTTTGAACCGGTCAAACAGGCTGCCGAAGTTGGTCAGCTTCGCCGTGTCGATTTCCAGAAGCAGTCCGTCGTTGATCGCGGAAGGCAGGATCGTGCAATTCGGCAGGCATACGTCGATCTCTCCGTCTTTCACCGTTCTGAGCTTTGTCAGCAACTCCTCCTCGCTGGACATGTAGACATGTACGATTTTGCAGTTATTTTCTGCTTCAAACTGTGCGATGAAATCCGGATTATCCGAACCGTAGTCCTTCCAGTTCACCACCGTCAGTGTCGCCGGTTCAGCTGTGCCGGCGCCGTCGTCCCCGGATTCCTGCTGCCCGCCGCATGCTGCAAGCGAGAATATCAACAGCACCGCCAAAAATAAGCTGAATAATGT
>DATMXY010000021.1:0-10489 GCA_035561275.1 Anaerovoracaceae bacterium
TAATAAACTATAGAACACTTTGGCTGAATCTTGCCTTATGGACCAGCAGAAGCATTAGGACTAATAAGCAAGATATTAAGTAAAAAAAGAAAGTCCTCCGAAAACGTTGCTGATTCAAGCGTTCCCGAAGGTTTCTTGTGGTGCCCAGACTCGGAATTGAACCAAGGACACGTAGATTTTCAGTCTACTGCTCTACCTACTGAGCTATCTGGGCATGGTATAAAGTTATCTTGGTGGGCCATCAGGGACTTGAACCCCGGACCTGCCGGTTATGAGCCGGACGCTCTGACCAACTGAGCTAATGGCCCGCGCTGTATATCGTGGTCAAACTTTATGGTCGGAGTGAAAGGATTCGAACCTTCGGCCCTCTGGTCCCAAACCAGATGCGCTACCAAGCTGCGCTACACTCCGAAGCCAAAGCTATTGATTCAAAATTGGCAGGGGCAGTAGGACTTGAACCCACGGCACGTGGTTTTGGAGACCACTGCTCTACCAGCTGAGCTATGCCCCTGTGTGGCGGAGAAGATGGGATTCGAACCCATGCACCAGTTACCCGGTCTAACGGTTTAGCAAACCGTCCTCTTGAACCTGCTTGAGTACTTCTCCATGGTTTGTCGATCCGATATCTTACGTGGCGGAGAGGGTGGGATTTTGCATCCATTGCTTCGCAATGGATGCCGTCCTGATCATTTATCCTACTTGGCGGAGAGGGTGGGATTCGAACCCACGGCCCCTTTCGGAGTCACTGGTTTTCAAGACCAGCTCCTTAAACCGCTCGGACACCTCTCCAACGTTAGGTTCTACTCATCCTACTACAATCTTTATAATGGTGACCCATCCGCGATTCGAACGCGGGACACCTTGATTAAAAGTCAAGTGCTCTGCCGACTGAGCTAATGGGTCCTATTGGCTGGGGTAGCAGGACTCGAACCTACGAATGACGGAGTCAAAGTCCGTTGCCTTACCGGCTTGGCTATACCCCATTCTCAAAAAAATTGGCGAGCCCACAGGGATTCGAACCCCGGACACACGGCTTAGAAGGCCGATGCTCTATCCAGCTGAGCTATGAGCCCTTAAATTGTGGAAGTGTCACTTCCGATTTTTATCCGATAGGAAACCGGTATCTCCTACTGGATAAAAATGGAGCGGATGGCGGGAATCGAACCCGCGCTATCAGCTTGGAAGGCTGAAGTACTACCATTGTACGACATCCGCAAAATTGGAGCGGAAGACGAGATTCGAACTCGCGACCCTCGCCTTGGCAAGGCGATGCTCTACCCCTGAGCCACTTCCGCATAGTAATTGGTGGAGGGAGGTGGATTCGAACCACCGAAAGCTCAGCTAACGGATTTACAGTCCGCCCCCTTTAGCCACTCGGGAATCCCTCCAAATTATTCAATTGTCGTTATTTTTTTACTGGAGCTGGCGAAGGGAATTTGCATCTGCTCGCTCCGCTCGCATCTGCCGTCCTGCGCCTCCTCGTTCAGTCGGCTTGGACCTCTCGCTGCGCTCGAGCCCTTTCAGGTTCGATTCCCTCGCGGGTTATTTTTTTACTGGAGCTGGCGAAGGGAATCGAACCCCCAACCTGCTGATTACAAATCAGCTGCTCTACCGTTGAGCCACACCAGCATGGTAACTTCTAATCAAAAATGGCGACCTGGATCGGGCTCGAACCGACGACCTCCAGCGTGACAGGCTGGCATTCTAACCAACTGAACTACCAGGCCATTCTATCATCTACCAAACTCATTTAAGAGTAACTTCCGTGTTTTGGTGGGCGCAATAGGGCTCGAACCTATGACCCCCTGCTTGTAAGGCAGGTGCTCTCCCAGCTGAGCTATGCGCCCCGAAGCCAATGTTTTTAACTGCTTGACACAGTATCTTAGTATACTCTTCCAGCCAGATTGTGTCAATACTTTAATCACTTTTTCGGATTACTTTTTGAAGATGGCTCCAAGGGTGGGGCTCGAACCCACAGCCTATCGGTTAACAGCCGAGTGCTCCACCATTGAGCTACCTTGGAACGATCGCCCGCTCTTTTTTGTGAGCCGTTTTCTATCTTAGCATATGAAAATTTCAATGTCAACGGGAAAAACTGTTTTTATGTCTAAATTTCTAAGTCAATTTTCCCAGTCTATTGACGTTTTTTTCGTAATGATTTGACGCGGACTTTTCAGCTTTCTCAAATAGATTTATCTTCTTTCCGGCGCTGTCGTTCAAACAGGGACTTTCGCCAGCTTTTTTACCTCTGAAAGAATGGATCCGCTGCCGCCTGTCAGGTTGGAAATCAACGTTCTGACCTCCTGCGCATGTTCGGGATCCATGATCAGATCAACGGTGACCTTGTCCTCAAAGGCTGTGTCGGTGATTTCAAATTTACCGTTCATGGCATGATTCTGCAGTTTTCCGTGGAACGTATAGTCCAGCCTGACCTTCAGCTCGTCCATCTCTTTTACGGCACAGATGCCGCCTGCTTCCAGTGCAAGTTTTGCCGTTCCGGTATAAGCCCTTACCAGTCCGCCTGTTCCCAGCTTGATCCCGCCGAAGTATCTCGTGACGACCATGGCGACGTTTGTGATCCCTTCCTTAACCAGCATCTGGACCATGGGCGCTCCCGACGTGCCCTGGGGCTCGCCGTCGTCGCTGGCCCACTGTAGCTGGAACTGATCCCCGATCACAAAAGCCGGCACGTTGTGGGTTGCGGTTTTATGTCTTGCTCGTATCTCCGCGATGAACTCTTCCGCTTCTTCCCTTGATTCCACAGGCTTTACATGTCCGATGAATCTGGATCTCTCAATAGTCTGTTCGATTTCGGCCGCTTTCATTACAGTTTTAAATTTTACCAAAAGGATCCTCCCTGTCTTTTACCGGGCGATAAACTGATCCAGCCAATCTCTATCGGACAATAAACTGTTCCAGCCTGCCGTAATCCTTTTTTGATATCTCCGCATCAAACTCCGTCCCTGTTTCCCCGTACTCCATCCGGATCACCCTGGCTTTCTCGCAGAGCCAGGATGAAATGTCCCCCCGGTCATAGGGCACCAGCATGGAAACAAGGATCCTGTCCGAGAAAAGTTTTTCCTTGATCCTCTCAACCAGCCCGTCTATATTGTCCCCCCTCACGGCGGAAATATAAAGGATTTCTTCTCCATTATGAGGTAGACTCATTTCTTCCGCAATATCGATTTTATTGTAGATCAGCAGCTTATCCTTGCTTCCGGCCCCGATTTCGTTAAGGACGGAATTTGTCACGCTGATGTGGAAGTCATGGTCGGGATAGGAAGCATCCACCACGTGCAGCAGGAGATCCGCAAAGGCCAACTCTTCCAGCGTAGCCTTGAACGCTTTGATCAGCGAATGAGGCAGCTTGCTGACAAATCCTACGGTATCGATAAGGATGAACTCCTGGTTCGTATCCAGCTTCACATTCCTCTGGGCGGTATCCAGAGTCGCAAAGAGCATATCTTTTTCCAGAACGGTTTTATCGTCCTTATCCGCCAATTGCAGCAGACGGTTCATCAGGGCGGACTTGCCGGAATTGGTGTATCCCACCAGCGCCGCCACAGGGATGCCGGATTTCTGCCGTCTTGCCCTCTGTGTGCTTCGGTTGCTTTTTACTTCCAATAATTCTTTTTTGATTTCATCCATTCGCCGGGATATGTGGCGCCGGTCCGTCTCCAGCTTTTTCTCACCGGGGCCACGGGTTCCGATGCCGGCGCCGAGCCTTGACAGCGATTTTCCGAAACCTGTCAGCCGTGGCAGCCGGTACTGAAGCTGCGCCAGCTCAACCTGGAGCTTTCCTTCCCTGGAGACGGCACGGGACGCGAAAATATCAAGGATCAGAATCGTCCTGTCGATAATCCTGACGTTGAGCCTTTCCTCCAGATTGCGAAGCTGCATGCCGGAAAGTTCATCATTGAAGATCACCGTATCCGCTTCCATGGCGGCGCACATCTCCCCAAGCTCGTCCACCTTTCCCTTTCCGATATAGGTAGCCGTATTGGGGCGTTCCTTATTCTGGACCATCTCGCCCGCCACATCCACGCCCGCCGCCTCAGCCAATGCCCAAAGCTCCTCCATGGAGTAAGATATGTCTTCTTCAAGCTGCACGCCCACAAGAATTGCCCTGTACTCTTCATCCCTTATGATTATGTTATCTTCCGTAAATCTCAAATCAACACCTCTCTAAATCATTATATCACATTAATCAGTTGCCTACAAAATCGGTAACAAAGTTCGTGGAATCCAGTGCATCTTCCTTGGGTACACTGATATAAGCGTTCGGAACTTCTCCCACGATCACTGCTTCGGCGACCAGGATCGTGCTCTGCACTTCGATATTGTTGATGGTAAACGGAGCCAGTACCCTGGCCTGGCTGTCCATTTCCAGATATATTTTATATTTGGTCTGGTTGATGCCCATGCTTTCAAACTCGGTTTTAAAGTTTACTCTTGACATGCCGATGGGCAGTACCTTCAGATGTACGTCAGGGCCTATCTGCGACAGGATCTGGCTTCCCACGATGCTTCCGACGGGAACGCTAAGAATTGTGGGCTCCTTCCATTGATACTGACTTTGAACTTTCCGCGTCAGTTCCGTCGCCAGGCTGTTCATGGCTGCCGTATTTGACTCCACATAGGTTATATTGCCCTCCTGGTCTGTTTTTATCGTCAATAATTCTCTGGCTTCCTTATCGTTTAAGAATTGGTCCCGAACCGCATTATTTACAGTCCGGGTAATCATAGACTTGACTTCTAACTCTGCGATCGCCGCAATATTGGGCCTGATTATTCTCTCGTTAAACATGGCACAATAAGCAGCCAGCACCAATAAAAGCACCAGACAAATAAACCATTTTATTTTAATAGTATTTTTCCTGCCCCTTCTATGTACCCGATTCATAAAAACCCCCCATGTAATTTAAGATATGTTACATGGGGTGGATTTGTTACACTTTATCCGCAATTTTTTCGTAATATTTCAGATAAGGGCCGCAGGCGCCAGAGACGTCGATGTTAAACTTCCAGTTTTCCCAGCTCTTCCATGAACTTTCCGTTCAGAATCTTGATATGGGTCCCCTTCATACCCAAAGAACGGGACTCAATGACGCCGGCGCTTTCCAGTTTTCTGAGGGCGTTGACGATAACCGACCTGGTAATACCGGACCGGTCGGCGATTTTGCTTGCCACCAGAAGCCCTTCCGTACCTTTCAGCTCGGAAAAAATCTGCTGCACCGCCTCGATCTCCGAATAGGAAAGGGTGCCGATGGCCATCTGCACCACCGCTCTCTTTCTTGCATCCTCTTCGATCTCAAGGGTCTTGCGCCGCTGGATCTCCAGACCCACCACCGTTGCGCCGTATTCCCCCAGCACCAGATCCTCGTCTGTGAATTCCGGCTTGTATCTCGTTACGATAAGGGTTCCCAGCCTTTGTCCGCCGCCCAGGATCGGTATGATCGTATGCAGCTTGTCATAGGTATCATAATCGTATTTGAATATTTCCAGTGCTTCTTCCGCCTTCAGATTGGCTTCGGTTTCAACCACCTTCAGCAGAGCTTCGTTGTACTCGTTAGGGAATTTTTCACTGCCCGTTTCCGGATCCGTGATCGTAGAACTGTCCGACTTGATTTTATAATGGACTCCGATGACCTTGCCCTTTCTGTTTACGATATAAACGTTCGCATCCATCAAATCGCTCAGGATCTGGCACAGGTCATTAAATGAAAAAACCCCTGACGCGCTTTCCTGTAATACCCAGTTGAGTTTTCTGACCTTAGTTAGGATATCTTTTTCCATAAGTTCCTCCATATTATATTAATTCGTCCATTATAAATGTAAATTTCTTATTCCAATAGTAGATTATATATGAAACAGAACCAATGTAAAAGATATTTTATTGATTTTTCAAAAAAGTTTCTTGTTTTGGCACAATTTATGACAAGGAAGCTTCTCAAGCCGCCGCACAGCTGACTTACGATCAAATCCTGGCGGCCATTACGATGCAGTGGGTCCCGTTCACCTTCCCGGCCGGCTCGCCCTTCTCATCGCGAAAAAACATATCCTGCAGCGCGCCGGCGTCCATGACCCCGCGTGCTTCGAATCCGTATTCGCTTAAGAACTCGTCGGTGCGCCCCTTTTCGATCCCAAAACAGAAATGTTAAATTGTCAATCGCCGAAAAGAAAAATTTTAAAAAAAAAGTACCCCCGTTTCCGAGGGCACTGATACCTGTTTAAAGCCGTTTATAAGATATATTTGTCGATATCGTCCGCATGGATCCTATCGATAAACTTTTCCTTCACATATTCCTTGTCGATGATGATCTCTTCCTTATCCATCTCGGGAATGTTGAAAGAGATGTCCTCCAGCAGCTTTTCCATCACGGTATGCAGCCGCCTGGCTCCGATGTTCTCGGTCTGCTCGTTGGTCAAAAACGCCATGGTGGCGATCTCTTCCACTGCGTCGTCGGTGAACGTCACCTTGATCCCTTCCGTTTCAAGGAGCATTTTATGCTGCTTGAGCAAAGCATTTTCCGGAACGGTGAGGATCTGAACAAAAGCATCCTTCGTCAGATTTTCCAGCTCCACGCGGATCGGGAACCGTCCCTGAAGCTCCGGGATCAGGTCCGTGGGCTTTGAGATATGGAACGCGCCGGCGCCGATAAACAGCACGTGGTCCGTTTTTACCGGGCCGTATTTCGTATTGACGACGCTGCCTTCCACGATAGGCAGAATATCTCTCTGCACGCCCTCCCTGGAAACGTCGGCGCCGGAGCGATAGCCGCCGCCGGACGCGATCTTGTCGATCTCATCGATGAAGATGATGCCGTTCTGCTCGGCGGTTTCCAGGGCTTCCGAAGTTACCTGGTCCATATCGATGAGGTTCTGCGCTTCCTGTTCCCTCAGGATCTTCCTGGCGTCCTTTACGCGGACCTTCTTCTTTTTCTTTTTCTGCGGCATCATATCGCCGAAGATATTCCCAATGGCGATGCTCATCCCCTCGTTGCCCAGGTCGATATTACCGCCCTTCGGCATATCGTTGACTTCGATCTCGATGAACTGCTCTTCCAGCAAGCCGTCTTTCAGCTGCTGCCTTACCTGCTCCCTGGCCAGCTCGACGTCGCCCTTTTCCGCAGCCTGGGCGTCGCCTGCTCCCTGAGCCGGAGCCTGCTGATTCTGATTTACCTGAAAACCTCCGCCCAGGATGAAGTCAAAGGGTCCTCTGACGCCGCCGCCGGCAGGCGCGGGCTTTTTCTTGCCGGGAATAATGGCTTCTATGATCTTTTCATCGGCAATTTCCTCGGCAATGGAATATTTCTCCTGTAATCTCTTTTGTTTTGTGATACGGATGGAGGCCTCCACCAGATCTCTCACCATGGAATCCACGTCCCGGCCCACATAACCGACTTCGGTGAACTTCGTCGCTTCCACCTTGACAAAGGGCGCATCCATGAGCTTGGCAAGCCTTCTTGCGATCTCCGTCTTTCCAACGCCGGTAGGCCCCATCATGAGAATGTTCTTCGGCGTGATCTCTTCTCTCATCTCATCGGGCAGCAGGCTTCTGCGGTATCTGTTACGAAGCGCCACGGCCACGGATTTTTTCGCGCTGTCCTGACCGATGATATATTTGTCAAGCTCCTTTACGATTTCTTTCGGAGTCATCGTGTACAGTGTACTCATCTCAATCCCCCCTACAGTTTCTCAACGGTGATATTGTTATTGGTATATACACAGATCGAAGCCGCGATGTTCAAAGCCTCCCTGACGATTTCCTCGGCGCTCATATCGGTATGCTTATACAGAGCGTTGGCCGCGGCATAGGCAAAGTTACCGCCGGACCCTATCGCAATGAAATTTTCATCCGGCTCGATGACCTCGCCGTTGCCTGAGATGATCAGCATGCTCTCCCTGTCTGCAGCCACCATAAGCGCCTCCAGATTTCTCATCACTTTGTCCGACCTCCATGTCTGCGCCAACGCTACGGCCGCACGCTTCAGGTTGCCGGAATGCTCTTCCAGCTTCTTCTCAAATTTTTCTGTCAGCGCAAACGCATCGGACACGGAACCCGCAAAGCCGGTGACTACTGTATTTTTATAGATCTTACGGACCTTTTTTGCAGTTGCCTTCATGATGGAGCTCTGCCCCATTGTGACTTGTCCGTCTCCCCCAATACATATGTCGTTCTCATTTCTTCTGACAGCTACGATTGTAGTTGCGTGAAAATCTCCCATTCAATGTACCTCCTTTATATAAATCAACACTTACTTTTTGATCGGAGAATATGTTTATTCAGAATAACATGTTCTCTTTATACCCAAATTATAGGCAACCCAACATGATTCTTGATTATCCCGCATTCCGGCATTCATGATCGGCCTATTCTTTATATCCGCATTCTGGATTGGAACACTGATACTGGGATGACTTCGTCTTTTTCTCCATCAGTAGGGAAGAACAGTTAGGGCATTTTTTATTGACCGGTTTGTTCCAATAAACCTTGCTGCATTCCGGATAACCGCTGCATCCGTAAAAAATGCGGCCCTTCTTGCTCTTTCTCGCAATGATGTCCTTGCCGCAGTCAGGACATTGGACGTCGATCTTATTGACGATGGGCTTGGTATTTTTGCATTCCGGATAACCGGAGCATGCAAGGAATTCACCAAACCTGCCGTGCTTGATGGCCATGGGTTTTCCGCAAAGTTCGCAGATCTCGTCGGTCAGTTCGTCGCCGATGGTCACTTTTTCAATGGCATCATCGGCAACCTTGAGCTCCTGCTCCAGTATTTTATAGAAATCCCCGACGACAGCTCTCCATTCGGTGTTTTTCACTTCGATGTCGTCCAGCTTGTCTTCCATACCCGCCGTGAATCCCGCGTCCACGATCTCCTTGAAATAAGTCTCCATCAGATCGGTGACGATGAAGCCCAATTCTGTCGGCTTCAGCACTTTTTTCTCTCTCGTGATATATTTCCGTTCGATGAGGGTGGCAATGATGGGCGCATACGTGCTGGGCCTTCCGATATCCTTATCCTCCAGTTCCTTGACCAGCGCCGCTTCCGTATAGCGGGAAGGAGGCTGGGTAAAGTTCTGTTCAGACAGGATATCGATCTGGGTCGGATTGTCGCCTTCCTGGATGGGAGGCAGCATCTTTTCCTCATCTTCTTCATTTATATTATTATACACTCTCAGGTAACCGTCAAATTTAAGTTTTGCGCCGCTGGCCTTGAACAAATATTCTCCGTTGGCGACCTCGACGCCGACGCTGTCGTAAACGGCGGCAGTCATGCGGCTTGCCACGAATCTGGACCAGATGAGCCGATAGAGATTATATTGGTCCTTGGTCAGGGAATCCTTGATTTCGTCAGGATGCAGGGTGACGATGCTGGGCCGGATGGCTTCGTGAGCGTCCTGTACGTCTTTCTTTTTGTTGGCGTATACGTTGTTTCCAAGATATGCGGGCGAATAGCTTGTTTTGATGTAATCCGTCACGGCCTTCTGCGCTTCATCGGAAATTCTGACGGAGTCGGTACGGATATAAGTAACAAGACCGATCGTCCCGTGACCCTTGATTTCGATCCCTTCGTAAAGCTGCTGGGCGATGAGCATGGTTTTCTTTGTAAAAAAGCCTAATTTTGTGGAGGCTTCCTGCTGCAGGCTGCTTGTGGTAAACGGAGGATAAGGTTTCCTGACCTTTTCTTTTTCCTCAATTTTTTTAACGATGTAGCCCTTGGGATCCAGTTCGGACAGTACTTTATCCGCCTCCACCTTTGAAGAGACGGTGAGCTTCTTTCCTTTATATTCCGCCAGTTTAGCGGAAAACGGTTTCTGTTTCTCTTTTCCCTTGCTTTTACCTTCATTCTGCAGAACGGCGGTAATATTCCAGTATTCTTTCGGAATAAAATCCAGAATGACTTTTTCCCTGTCGCAGATGATCTTCAGCGCAGCCGACTGTACCCTTCCGGCACTCAGGCCCCTCCTGATCTTACGCCAGAGCAGGGGACTGATCTTATAACCCACCAGCCGGTCAAGAACGCGCCTGGCCTGCTGGGCGTCCACCAATTTTTTGTCGATCGCCCTCGGATGCTTTACCGCATTTTGTATCGCGCCCTTCGTGATCTCATTGAACTCAATCCTGCATGGCTCGGTTTCATCGATACCGAGCAAATAAGCAATGTGCCAGGAAATCGCTTCGCCCTCGCGGTCGGGGTCCGTTGCCAGGTACACTTTCTCAGCATCCTTGGCTTCCTTTTTCATTACTTTGATCACATCGCCCTTACCCCTAATGGATATATATTCAGGTTCAAAATTTTTTTCAATATTGATTCCCAGCTTACTCTTCGGCAAATCCCTGATATGCCCCACCGAAGCGACTACCTTGTATTTGCTGCCCAGGAATTTGCCTATAGTCTTCGCCTTGGACGGAGATTCAACGATTACCAGGTTTTTATCGGCCATATGAAGCCTCCTTTAATGTGTTTACTATTTCAAGAAG
>DATMXY010000022.1:0-2454 GCA_035561275.1 Anaerovoracaceae bacterium
CATTTGTAACGGTACGAATGCTATAGCGGTTGAAAAATTTATCGAAAAAGATTCTATCATGTATGTTTCTGTCTGATTTTGTATATTCATGAGGTGTCGAGATGTTAAGTGTGAATTTTTTTAACAATCATATCATGCCCATCGTGTTTGATATCTGCAGGATCGGTAAGGAGGAATCCGTGGCGTCGGGAATAAAGGCCGCGGCCGCTAAAGGGATCGAATACCTGCTGGTCATGGAAAACGGACGCCCCTTTGGTATCGTCGCCCTGAATTCCCTTCTGTCGGAGATCGACCGTCTGTCGGACCTCGTCTGGCAGGATTTTACGGACAGCCATTTTTACCTGGTACAGGAAGAAGATTTGGAGCAATTGCAGCTCCAGGAAATTCCGGACAGGTTCGTATTGATCCAGAAAGGTTCCGAATACGCCGGAGTCATGGATTTGAAACATACTCCCTCCTATTATAAGCAGATGCTCTACGGTACCATCGGCATCATGGATTCCATTTTGAATTCCGCCTATAACGGGATCATTGCTCTCGACGAGGGAAAAAATATTGTCGGCATCAATAAAAGTGCCGCTGATTTTTACGGGGTTGAGGAAAAGGACGTCATCGATCAGCCTTTGAAAGTAAAAATACCGCAATCCGCCTTGAACGACTTTATATTCGAATTGGAACCTTCCGTGCTGAATAAGCTGCAGATCGGGAATAAATATGTCCAGGCA
This sequence comes from Anaerovoracaceae bacterium, assembly GCA_035561275.1. GTDB lineage: Bacteria > Bacillota > Clostridia > Peptostreptococcales > Anaerovoracaceae > Anoxybacterium. The sequence continues at coordinate 726 of DATMXY010000022.1, forward strand.
AACCGTACGTCCATGCGGATCCGCGGCAGAATTGCAGGCGGGATCAGCGTCTTCCAGGATATTACCAATTCGGAGGCTGTCAACAAAGAGCTGGCTGTGGTCAAGGAAAACGAAAAGTTCCTGGAAAGCGTAATCGCCAACTCCTATGACGGGATTTACCTCACCGACCGGAACGGCCTGACCCTGGCCGTCAACCAGTCCTACGAGCGCATTACCGGCATCGACAAGGAGCAGTTGGTGGGAAAACACATGAAAAATCTCGTGGCGCAGGGGCTGCTGTCCGATTATATCACCGACGACGTCGTCGCGCAGAAAAAGCCCATCACCCATAATCAGACCATAAGAAACGGCAAGAAGGTCGTCATTACCGGCAGCCCGATCTTTGATGAAAACGGGGTGGTCACAAAGGTGATCACAAACGTCAGGGATATCACAGAACTCATCAATCTGGAAAAAAAGCTCCTCATTTCGAATGAAGTAACGAATCTATATCAAAAAGAACTGTTCCGGGAAGTATCCACGGAAAACATCGTATGCCGCAGCAGAAAATTTGCGGAAACCATAGAGCTTGCAAAGAGGGTCTCATCCAAGGATTCCACCGTTCTGATCCTGGGGGAAACCGGCGCGGGCAAAGAGATCGTCGCCAGATACATCCATATGAACAGCAAGCGGAAAAACAGCCATTACGTCAAGATCAACTGCGGCTCCATCCCCGCGAACCTGCTGGAATCCGAGCTTTTCGGATATGTGCCCGGCTCCTTTACAGGCGCCAGTTCAAAGGGTAAAGTGGGTATGTTCGAGCTGGCGAGCGAAGGCACCTTATTCCTGGATGAGATCGGCGAAATGCCTATCGACCTGCAATCTTCCCTGCTCAGGGTCCTGCAGGACGGCGAGGTCATCCGGGTCGGAGACACGAAAAGCAGGAAGGTCAACGTCCGCATCATCGCGGCGACAAATCGAAACCTTGAGGAGATGATCTCAAAAGGGACCTTCCGAAGCGACCTGTTTTACCGCCTCAACGTAGTCTCCATCTACGTTCCTCCTTTAAGGGAACGGCTGGAGGATATCCCGGCCCTGGCGGAGCACTTTATAAGCCGCCTTAATGAAAAATACGATGAGAAAAAAGTGATCACATCCAATTTCATCAACCAGCTGCTGAGGATGGATTGGCCCGGCAATATACGCGAAATGTCCAACTTTATCGAGAAGCAGTTTGTCATTTCCGACGACGACATTATGAACATCGTTGTAAATTACCAGACGGGAGCGCCCGAGATCGAAACCGGTTCTTCCGGGATCACCGTGAACGGGATCATACCGCTGAACGACGCCATCAAAGAGGTGGAATCGATCCTTGTGGGCAGGGCTATGAGAAAGTGCCGGACGACGTACAAGGCCGCGGAGCTTTTAAAGGTCAGCCAGCCGACTTTCTTCAGGAAGTACAAGGAATATTACGGCGAGGAACTGCAGGGGAAAGACGGCCAGGAAGAGGATGAATAGAGTGATCAAGGCGGGAGTGATCAGGGCAGGAGTCCTCTACTGCGGAGGCTGCAACTCCTACTTCGACCGGGAACAACTATTCAAAGATGTTGCCGCAGAATTTTCCGAGACCTGCGATTTCAGGCTCTACAAAGAATCCGGCTCTTATGACCTGGTCCTCCTGATCAACGGCTGCCAGTCGGAATGCCTGATGGAAACGGAATACGGCGGGCGGCTGGTGGTTCTGAAT
>DATMXY010000023.1:0-8800 GCA_035561275.1 Anaerovoracaceae bacterium
CCTGTATATACATGTTATAGTCAAATTAAGATACAAATCAGTACTGTTTCTGAGAGGAGGAAATGAGTATGAGCAGCAAACTCACCCTGGCTATGGCTGAACTTGATGAAGACACAGTATTAAGCGAGATCAAAAATTTGCAGATCAGCAATGTGCCGACACTGGACATCATTGCTGATCTGCAGGAAGGAATGGGGATTGTCGGGAAGAAGTTTGAGGAGAAGGAATATTATCTGTCCGAGCTTATGATGGCGGCGGAAATATTTGAGCAGGTATCTTCCCTTTTGGGAGAAGACGTAGCGTCCGGCCCTTCCAAATACGGCAGTTTCGTTCTGGGAACCATTTATGAGGATATCCACGATATCGGAAAAAATATTGTGGGTACCATCATGCGCAGCAACGGTTTTGACGTTGTCGACCTTGGCGTGGATGTTCCGGCAGAGAAATACATTGCCGCAATCAAGGAGAACAAGCCTAAGGTCATCGGTATTTCCTGTCTTTTAACCACCTGCTTCGACAATATTAAGCGGTGCATCAAGGAAATCGAAGACGCGGGACTTCGAGAGGACCTGAAAATCATAATCGGGGGAGGCCCTATTGACGAGGCCACCGGCCGATACGTCAACGCGGATATCGTATGCAAGGACGTCCAGCAGACAGTGGACTACTGCAAAAAAATTATGGGGGTGAATTGAGATGAAAACCAATCAGGAATTGCTCAATGAACGTACCGAACGGTTCACAAAAACTCTGGCTCTGGAGAAAGCGGACAGGGCTCCGATCATACTGATGATCGACGGGTTTTGCGCCGTACATACCGGGGTAAAAATGTCCGATTTTTGTTCCAGCGTCAAAAGATCCAATGAAGTTATGCTTGATTCGATCAAGCGGCTGGGAAATGTTGACGGCGTTACCGCCGCCTTTGCCGTAGGCCCCATCTTCCCTTTGATCTTTATGGCAAAGGTGAAGGTCCCTGGCCGGGAGCTGCCGGAAAACATGCTTTGGCAGCTTGACGAATCCGAGATGATGACGCCTGAGGACTATGACACCATTATCAATAAAGGCTGGGGCAACTTCATGCCCGATTACCTGATAAACAGGCTGGGCTTTGATCTTCCGGGCGCGGCGGAGCAGCTTTCCTATTCGCCCCAGGCCATTCAGAATTTCAACGACGCGGGATACGTTGTCTATTCCCCGCTTGTTACCATCACCGTGAACGAATATTTAAGCGGCGGCCGCTCCATGTCCAAATTCATGAGGGACCTGTACAAGATGCCGGATAAAGTGGAAGCCGCACTGGAGGTCATACAGAAAGAGAGTCTGGAACAATTGCGGCAGCAAGTCCGGGCGATCAAGCCCACCGTCGTATTTGTATCTCCGGCCCGGGGCGCCAGCGAATTCTTCGCGCCGAAACTCTGGGAACGCTTCGTTTGGAAGTATCTAAAAGAAACGGCAGATATGATCATTGAAGAAGGCGCCATCTGTGATATCCATGCCGACGGCAATTGGGAACGGGATCTGGATTACTTCCTGGATTTCCCCAAGGGGAAAATCGTATTTGAGTGCGACGGGGCGACAGACATCTACAAAATCAAAGAAAAGCTTGGAGACAAGTACTGTATCAAGGGAGATATCCCCGCAGCCCTGATGGTGCTCGGCACGCCGGACGAGGTATATAATTTCTGCAGAAAGAGGATTGAGGACATGGGGACCGGATATATCCTGTCCAACGGATGCACCTGCCCTATGAACGCCAAGCTTGAAAACGTAGAGGCCATGATCGCGGCTGCCACAGGGAAATAGTACAATACATAAAATATCAGAATCCTTTGCCTATGGAGCCGCCTAAACAGACGGCTCCATATCGATATTATAATTCAAACCGGCTCGTCCGGTTTGAACAGCCAGGTGCGGTTCATTTGCCCGGAAAGGATATGCCGGATGGATACGACGCTTATCATAGCATGCAATACGATTGCAGACGAGTTAAACAGCCTGATCAAAGAAACCGGGTGCTCTTATCCCGTATTATGGATCCAGTCGGGTCTGCACAATTCGACGGAGATCTTAAGAGGCCGCCTGCAGAAAGAACTGGATCACCTGTCCAATGCCGATCAGGTTCTTTTGGCTTTCGGCTATTGCGGCAACTCGCTTGTCGGGCTTACGCCCCCTTCTTATAAAATGATCTTTCCCCGGGTGGACGACTGTATTTCCCTGCTTTTGGGTTCGACCCGCATGCGGAAGAAAATAGAAGGGGAAACGGGGACCTATTTCCTGACAAAGGGATGGCTGGAGCATGAAAGCAATATCTGGTACGAGTACCAGGAAACCGTAAAGCGTCGGGGAAAAGAAAAAACAGACCAGCTTTATAAAATGCTTCTGAAGAATTATGGACGTTTGGGGATCATCGATACGGGCGCTTATGATCCGGAGAGCATTTCAGAAACGACCCATACCATTGCACAGACGCTGAACCTGAAGCATGAGGTGTTCCCGGGGACGCTGGATTATCTGAAAAAACTGCTGACAGGACCCTGGGACGAAGATTTTATTACGATCGATCCGGGAGAAACCGTTACGTTAACACACATTTATGGTTTTTAAAAAAAATGCTGCGGTTCAGCATGGAACCGCAGCAGTAACGGAGATCGATCAGATTTCATGAGATTCAGACTTCGATGATCTCATAAGCCCGGGTGCCCAAACCGATTTTTTCCGCGTGCTCCAGACAGGAACGCCACTCGGACTCGGGGGCCGAATTGACGAAGTGGTCATGGTGGTCGTGATCGTCGTGATGGTCGTGATGGTCATGATGGTCGTGAGAACCGGCCTTTGCCAGATTGTCGGACAGCTGACTGCCCGGAAGCGGCGCGGCCTTCAGGCAGGCGTCCACGCAGGCCTGATCCAGCGCCAGCGGATCAAAGGACGCGAACATACCCAGATCAGGCAGGATGGGCGCGTCGTTTTCGCCGTGACAGTCGCAATTGGGGGATACATCCACCACCAGGGAAATATGGAAGCAGGGACGGCCGTCCACCACCGCCTTTGCATATTCCGCCATGCGGCAGTTCAACAGCCTGTTGGCGGCGTCGTTACTGAATGCGATGGCGTCGAAGTTACATGAGCCCAGGCAGCGGCCGCAGCCGACGCAGTTTTCCTGATTGACCGTCATTTTTTTACTGACGGCGTCAAATACCAGGGCGTTGTTGGCGCACTCCTTCTGACATACGCGGCAGCCCCGGCACCGCTTCACTTTGATGAACGGCTTTCCGCTGCTGTGCTGCTCCTTCTTCCCTGCGCGGGAGCCGCAGCCCATGCCTATGTTCTTGATCGTCCCTCCGAAACCGGTCATCTCGTGTCCCTTGAAATGGGTTAAGCTGATGAACACGTCGGCGTCCATGACAGCCCGGCCGATTTTGGCTTCCTTCACATATTCGCCGCCATTGACAGGTACCGCGATATCGTCGGTACCCTTCAGCCCGTCGCCGATCAGGATGGGGCAGCCTGTTGACAGCGGTGAAAAGCCGTTTTCCCAGGCGCATTCCAGATGCTCCAGCGCGTTTTTCCGTTTGCCCGGGTACATGGTGTTGCAGTCGGTCAAAAAGGGCTTGCCTCCGAGTTCTTTCACAACATCCGCCACAGCCTTGGCGTAATTGGGACGCAAAAAGCTTATGTTCCCCAACTCCCCGAAATGCATCTTGATGGCGGCGAACTTGCCGTCCAGGTCGATCTGCCCGATACCGGCGGCTTTGATCATCTTCTTAAGTTTGGCGGGCAGCCCGTCTCCGAACGCCTCCGTGCGAAAATCCGTAAAATATACTTTTGCCTTTTCCATTTTTCATTTCACTCCTGTATTTCAATCGTTACTGGCGAGGAACGCTGCAGGTCTTTATGCCGCTCTGAACATGCATCACAAGATTCACCGCTCCCTTAATAGAATTATACCTGCTAAAGCCAACTCTAAGTCAAGAGTAAATAGAAAATTTAATAGAATTTTACAGAAAAAATAGTCAGCACTAAATACTGTTGTTCAACATTACGGAAATTTCTTCCTGGTCATTGAGCCCCTTCAGTCTTTGCATAAACACATGATCGGAAATCATGCGGATCACCGCGCTTAAGACCTTAACCTGCGCGGCGGGATCCTTTACGCCGAGAACAAAAATAAACTGCGCGGGAACCGTTTTTTCCGGTTCGCCCATATGTTCAAACAATATGGGCTTTTTCAGCCTGAGAAACGCAATACACGGTGAGTTGACATACTCGGGGTCGGTATGCGGGATCGCAACGGGAAAGGGTTCCGTCAAAAGCCCGGTCGGATAATCCGCTTCACGACGGCCCAGCGCTTCGCCTAAATCGCTTCTCACATAATTGAGACTGTGAAGCTTCCTGCCCGCATCCACAAACAATGCTTCTTTGTCCGGGTAATCCATGTCGAGCCAGATCAGCTCTTTCCGGAAATATTGGTCTTCTTTCATAACCGGTTTAACCTCCGTTACGACCGTGTTCATTTGCCAAACTCACTTACGATCTCTTTTGTTCTGCTGATGCCCAGCCGGTCGGCGCCCGCTTCCATCAGTGCAAGGCATTCTTCAAGCGTATGCATTCCGCCGGCAGCCTTGACCTTTACTTTTTCAGATACAGACTGCCGCATCAGGCGGACATTTTCCACCGTAGCCCCGGCAGAAGCGAAACCTGTCGAGGTCTTGACATAGGCGGCTCCGGCCTCTTCGGCAATCCGTGAGCCCAATACGATTTCCTCATTCGTCAGATAAGCGGTTTCCAGGATGACTTTTACAATTGCCGGCGTCGCCTCGCAGACGGCGCGGATATCTTCTCTCACCCGATCGGTCAAACCGCTTTTCAGCGCGCCGATATCAATGACCATATCCAGTTCGACCGCGCCGCGGGAATAAGCGTCTTTCGACTCCATCACTTTCGTAATCGTCGTATGAGCGCCGGAGGGGAAACCGATGACGGTTCCTATCTTTACATCAGTTCCCGCAAGCACTTCGGCCGCGAGATCAAGATTGTGCGGATTGATGCAGACGGAGGCGCAGCGGTTCTCTTTTGCATACCGCAGCCCTTCGAGAACCTCCTGTCTTGTCAGCTGAGGCTTTAAAAGAGAATGGTCCACATGGCGAAAAAATTCTGCTTCGGTAATTTGTGTTGATTTCATTTTTAAGTCTCTCTCCTATTTTAGAATAATGAAAAGATCTTGATCAGCACCCACGTGATGATGTTTGCACGGTCAAGGTCGCAGATTTGCGATGAGCCCTGCAGATCGACGCCGGCTGCAATCGCCGCGGTCGTCATGGCTGGGGCAAGATTCGTTGCGATCAGCAAAACGCAGGCCATAACGATGGTGCCGATGATCAGGGCACGGATGATATTGCCCTTTGTCATTGCCGTAATCAGGCAGACAATGAATGGAATGACGGCGAGGTCGGCAAACGGGAGAACGCCGTTGCCGGGCATAACGACGGCAAGGAAGATGGTGATGGGGACGAGCAGCAGCCCGACGGCGATAACGGAAGGCTCGCCGAGCGCGACAGCCGCGTCAAGTCCGATATAGATCTGGCGGTCGCCGAATTTTTTGGCCATGAAGTCTCTCGCCACTTCGGAAACCGGGATCAGGCCTTCCATTAAAACGGCCACCATTTTCGGCATTAAGTACATGACCGCGGCCATGGAAACGCCGAGCATCAGGATATTTTTCAAGCTTTCGCCACCCAGGAGTCCAAGGATAAAGCCGAGGATAAGGCCCATTGTGATCGGTTCGCCGAAAATCCCAAACTTCTTACGGATTGTATCGGGATTTGCATTCCATTTATTGATGCCCGGGATTTTATCCAAAAGCCAGTTCAGAGGTATCACCAGGGGCAAATAACCAAGGGCTGTTATATGAGGGAATGAAATACCAGGCATACCGAAAAACTTTTCCACGTAAGGCTGGGTAACATCGGCTAAAAGTAAAGCGATAACGGCACAAACACAGCCTGCGGCGATACCCCAGGGGACGCTTCCGCTGATCGAGGTCACACCTGCTCCGACAAAGGCGAACTGCCAGTAGTTCCAGATATCGACGTCCATTGTTTTTGTGAGCTTCAGGCTCAGCATGATAAAGTTGATGACTAAAACAATAGGGATCATAAGACCGGCGGCAACCCATGCCCACGAGATGGACGACATGGCGGGCCAGCCGATGTCGATGATCTCAAGTTTCAGGCCAAGCCGTTCGGTCAGAGACTGTGCGGCAGGTCCAAGGTTTGATGTCAAGAGTGCGATGACCAGGTTGATGCCGATAAAGCCGACGCCGATGGTGATACCGGACTTAAATGCTCTTCCGGGTTTCGCGCCCATGATCAAAGCAAAGAAAAAGATAATTACGGGGAGCATAACGGAAGCGCCGAGTCCTAAAATCCACTGTACGCCTTGCTGTATGTTTGCTAACATTTTCATAACTCCTTTTCTCTTATTTTTTAATAAGCCCCTTACGGAACTTTATGACCCTTTACAGCCGTCCAGATCATGAACCATTGCTCCGGCGTCAGCTGATACTTCAGCGCCTGCACCGGTTTCTTGACAAGCCCGATCTCACCGGAACCCGTAAGCGGAATCATTTTTACCGGATGCGACAGAAGCCAGGCAAACGCGACTTCGTCGATCGATCCCGCACTGATTTCCCCGCGTATGACTTCGAGCGTATCGCGAAGCCGCTTTGCTTCCGGCTCGTCTGAGGTGAAGATGCGTCCGCCTGCGAGGGGCGACCAGATCATGGGATGGATCCGCTCCTCTAGGCAAAGGTTGATTACGCCGTTTTCCAGGTTTTCCATATTTAATGGGGAGAGTTCCACCTGGTCTGTGATGAGCGGAACGGTAAGATAGGATTTCAGCATCCGGAAATCGTCGGGTTTATAGTTGCACACTCCGAAGCTCAACACTTTTCCGTCGCGCTGCAATTTTTCCAACGCGCCCGCCACGTCAGCCGGATCCATAAACGGGTTCGGGCGGTGAAACAAAAGCGTATCAATGTAATCGGTGCCGAAACCGGCAAGTGATTTTTCCACCTGCCCGATGATATGCTTTTCGCTGTTATCGTAATATTTGACGCGTGCGGTCTCGGATTTATAAACGATTGCGTTTTTTGTAATGAGCTGAGTCTTCTTTCTTAAGCCCGGATGTTTTTTCAGAACATCTCCAAAAACGCGCTCCGCATTGCCGTCGCCATAAATGTCGGCATGGTCGAATGTAGTGATGCCAAGCTCCAGGACCTCATCAATAAATTTCGATAACTCAGTCAAAGAAAGATTCCATTCCAAAAGTCTCCAGAATCCCAGAACAATCCTTGAATAAGTTACGTTTTCTGCCATTTGTATGTATTCCATGCCAAAGACTCCTTTTTGATCTGCAGTGAAGATCAGACCGCTTTCCTTGATTCTGCCACTGCCTGCAGTTTTGCGATAATTTCCTTGTCCGTTGCCTGCTGGTTTACCCCGGTCAGGTAATTGATCGCAAACACGGATGGCGTTTTCACAGTGGACGGTACTTTTGTGCTGGCGACAATCAGGTCGAAATCGGGGGCGAGCTTCTCCACTTCCACGATTTTAACCTGTTGAATGGTCACCGCAAAACCGTTTTCTGTACATACATCCTTCACGCGGTTTGCAATGACCGTGCTGGTCGCGATACCTGTTCCACAGGCGATCAGAATGCGATAGTTTCCCATAATCATCATCCTCCTTCTTTTTTATTTACTTTCTATTTGCAGACTTTAGCATCGGTTGACAACCGATGCTATTGCTTGCTTAAAAACGTTCCTGTTTCATGATCGGTAACCAAAACGTCGACATAATTTTCCATCATAGCGGCTTTGACCGCCTCGCGCTTGCCTTCGCCCGCGACGACGCAGATTTTAACCGGTATCTTTTTCAAAGCCTCCGGTAGAATACCGATGCTTCTGTCCGTGATGCTTTTGCAGCACTGTTTTCCGCTACGGTTTAAAAAAAGAATGGAAACAAGGTCGCAGACCGCCTGTTCCATATGCAGCTGCTCAAGATCCGACGCTGAAAAATACCCGGAGTTTTGGATGCCCGTAGTATCCGTCAGGGGGCAGCCTAAACTGAACAAAGCGTAGTTCGCTTCCGACGTCTGCCTTAAGACGGCTTGAATATACGAGTCCTTCAACAGCAGTTCTTTTTCCGCGACACTGTTCACAAAAGCCGGAGCCAGCAGATACAGCGGTGTGGAATTGGTCTTTTTGGCAAGGTAGAACGCAAGAGACGTCGCGTGGATTTCCAGCTCGCTTTTTCCATGTCCCCCAATAATCGGGGTGAACAGCAGATTTCTTTTACTGGTTTCCGAAACAAAATCGGCCACTTTGCGAATCGTGGTTCCCCATCCGACGGCAATGGTGGAGTCGGGCCTGATACAATTTTCCACATAATACGCGGCCGCCCTGGCCACCTGCTCTTTCAAAGATTTGTCGTTGACGCTCTCAACAATCACGGCTTCTTTCAGTCCGTATTTCCTTACAAGCCTCTCTTCGAGATCGGGATAAGTACCCCTGTAATCGATCGAAATTTTGACGATGTTTTCGTCTTTTGACTTCTGAATCGATCTTGAAACCGACATTCTCGACACGTTAAGCTTGTTTGCGATCTGTTGCTGCGTCATGTTTTCTTCGTAATATAAGCGGCTGATTTGCACCAGCAATCTACGATCAGCAGCCATCATTTACTCCTTGCTGTTCATATGAACACTTGTTGTTACTTTGTTAAATTATATGAATCGTCAAGGC
>DATMXY010000024.1:0-24990 GCA_035561275.1 Anaerovoracaceae bacterium
ATCCAATCCAGTTCAATTTAATACGGAGGTATAAGTATGGACGACCTTTTGAAAAAGATTATGGACGCTGTAGAAGGAGCCGACGGCAGTGCCGGAAGCGCGAAAGGCTCCGCCGGCGCCGGATCTGCCGCGGGCGCCGGACTTGAAAAAGCATGCGGTCTGACTGAATTTGTCGGAGCGGCGATCGGGGATACCGTCGGGTTGGTGATCGCAAATTTGGAAGCAAATCTGCGCGACAGGATCAATCTGGATCCCAAATACAGAGCAATCGGAATTGTAAGTTCCAGAACCGGAGGAGCGCCGCATGTCATGTCTGCGGATACGGCTGTAAAAGCTACGAACACGATCATAGCTTCAGTGGAATTCGCAAGAGATACCAAAGGAGGAGCCGGACACGGGAGTACGATTATTTTTGCGTCCGAGGATGTTTCCGATTCAAGGAGAGCGGTTGAGGTTATGCTGGGTGAATTGGATGAGAACTTCGGAAACGTATATGGATGCGACGCCGGGCATATTGAGTTGCATTATACCGCAAGAGCAAGCTACGCGCTGGAAAAAGCGTTTACCGCGCCGGTAGGAAAGGCCTTCGGCATCACGGTGGGCGCTCCCGCGGCCGTCGGTATGCTGATGGCCGATGTGGCGCTCAAAACGGCAAATGTTGAGATCGTTACCTATGCCAGCCCGTCCGTAGGGACCTGTCACTCCAGTGAAATCATCATTACGTTCACCGGCGACGCCGGCGCTGTCAGGCAGGCCGTCTTACAAGCCAGAGAAGTCGGCTTAAGCGTGTTGAAGGGTATGGGGCAGAAGCCGGAGTCCCTTACTCACCCCAGGTGGTAGAGGAGGACTTTTGAAATGAAAAAAGATTCTTTGGGAATTCAGTGTTTAGCCGAATGGTTTGGAACGTTTTTCTTTTTGACAATCGGCATCGGTTCGGTGGCGGTGTTGGTTCTTCAATTGAGTGATCTGACTTACGCGGGGATGGCAGCTTGCTGGGGCGTGGCAATCGCGTTGGCAATATACGCGGTCGGAGGCATCAGCGGAGCGCATATCAATCCGGCGGTTACCATAGCGCTGGCGGCATTCGGCGGGTTCGACAAGAGAAAAGTCATTCCCTACGTCGTATGCCAGATCCTCGGCGGCGTAACCGCGGCGGCGCTGGTATATTTCCTGTTCCGGGCAAACATATTGTCCTTTGAACAGGCAAACGGCATCGTCAGAGGGACGACGGAAGGACTGGGCGCCGGCGGCATATTCGTGACCGCGGCAGGCCCGTCGGTCAGCATGGCTACCGCCTTTGTCAACGAAATGTTTCTGACATTCGGACTGGTATTGACGGTATTTGCCACTACCGATCCCGATAACGGGGCGGCTCCTTCCAACGGTATTCCGGCCATTGCCATCGGCGCCAGCGTTATTTTCGGCGGCATTGCGTTAGGGCCTCTCACCGGGTTTGCGATGAATCCGGCGAGGGACTTCGGACCGCGTATCTTCCTTATGATCGGCGGGTGGGGAGACACCGCTTTGGGAACAAACTTCTACGGACTGATCGTCCCGATCTTTGCGACAATCATTGGGGGTTTAATCGCAGGCGCGTTTTATAAAGGAGTTATCAAAAAATATTTTAAAAAATCATTGGAGGTAGGTTATGAACAATAATCTGGATATAACAGCTGTAAGCATCAGCCCGAGAATTCAGGGCTTAATCGATGAGCTCTCCAAGGGTAAGCCGCAGGTGGAATGGGAAAGGGCGGTTCTGCTCACAGAGTCCTATCGCGCAACGGAAGACCTTCCCATCAATTTAAGAAGGGCCAAGGCGCTGGAGCATGTGCTGCATAATCTTCCCATCGTGATCAGAGACAACGAACTGGTAGTGGGAAATTTAACAAAAGCTCCTTTTTCGACCCAGGCCTTCCCGGAATATTCCTACAAATGGCTGCTGGATGAATTTGAAAGACTGGCTCTCAGAAAGGGCGACGTCTTTGAAATCAGTGAAGAAGCCAAAATCAAGCTGAGAGAGGCGTTTTCTTACTGGGACGGAAAGACTGTCAATCAATTGGCGACTCAGTACATGTATCCGGAAACAAGGGCCGCCATCGAGCATAATGTGTTCACCGTAGGCAACTACTACTTCAACGGGGTAGGCCATATCGGCGTCAACTATGCCAAGGTGCTTGCGATCGGCTTCAACGGCATTATTGAGGAAGCAACGGAAGCCCTGGAAAACGCGGATAAAAATGATCCCTGCTTCATTAAGAAGAGAAACTTCCTGGAAGCTGTCCTGATCGCTTCCAACGCGGCGATTTATTTCGCGAATCGCTTTGCGGAACTTGCCGAAAGAATGGCTGCCCAGACAAGCGGCCCGAGAAGCCAGGAGCTTCTTAAAATCGCGCAGAATTGCAGGAACGTACCGGCGGGACCGGCGAAGGATTTCTATGAAGCGGTTCAGTCGTTCTGGTTCGTGCAGGCGATCATTCAGATCGAGTCTAACGGCCACTCGATTTCACCGCTCCGGTTTGACCAATACATGTATCCGTATTACATAGCCGATATCAAGTCCGGCAGGCTGACGAAGGAAAGCGCGCAGGAACTGTTGGATTGTTTATGGGTCAAGTTCAATGATATCAACAAGGTGAGAGACGAAGGGTCCACCAAGGCCTTCGGCGGATACCCGATGTTCCAGAACCTGATCGTCGGCGGGCAGGACGCGGACGGGAACGATGTTACCAATGAACTGTCAATCGCCTGCCTGGAAGCGACGGCCCATACCAAACTGCCGCAGCCGTCCATTTCAATCCGCGTATGGAACAAGTCGCCGGATGCATTCCTGATGAAGGCGGCGGAGGTGAGCAGGATCGGACTCGGCATGCCGGCTTACTATAACGATGAAGTGATCATTCCGGCGATTGTAAGCAGAGGCCTGTCTTTAGAAGATGCGCGGGATTACGGCGTCATCGGCTGCGTGGAGCCGCAAAAGGGCGGAAAGACGGAAGGCTGGCACGACGCGGCGTTCTTCAACCTGGCAAGAGTGATGGAAATCACCCTGAATAACGGTTTCGATAACGGCGTGCAGCTCAGCCCCAAGACCGGTGACGTATCAACGTTTGCCACTTTTGAAGAGTTGATGAACGCATACCAGGCGCAGATGGAATACTTCGTATCGCTGCTGGCAAATGCCGATAACGCGGTTGACTTTGCACACAGTGAAAGAGCGCCGCTTCCGTTCCTTTCTTCCATGGTTGAAGATTGTATCGGCAGAGGGAAATCCGTTCAGGAAGGCGGAGCGATCTATAACTTTACAGGGCCTCAGGGCGTAGGCGTCGCCAATGTGGCGGATTCCATGGAAGTCCTGAAGGAACTGGTTTATGACAAGAAGCTCTATACCATACAGCAGATCAAAGCGGCAATGGCCAGCGACTTTGAAGGCGCCGCGAGCGTACCGGCGGGCGTGGTTGGAAACATTACAAGAAGCGATGTGGAAAACATCGTAAATAAATTGACCGTTGGCGGTAAGAAAATTACTGCCGATCAGGCCAATATGCTGACCGCTTTGGTAGAGGGCCTGTCGAAGGTCGGCGTCGGCAGCGGCGGAGGCGGCGGAAGCGTTGAATGCGCGCGGCTGCTGAACGACATCGATACGGTTCCGAAGTTCGGAAACGATATTGCGGAAGTCGACTTAATGGCGAAAAAAGTAGCTTTGGTTTATTGCAGGGAAGTAGAAAAGCATAAGAATCCCAGAAACGGTATCTTCCAGCCCGGATTATATCCCGTATCCGCAAATGTTCCCATGGGCGGAGCCACAGGAGCTACTCCCGACGGAAGAAAAGCGGGGACGCCTTTGGCGGACGGCGTTTCGCCGATTTCCGGAAGAGACGTAAACGGACCGACTGCCGCCGCAAATTCAGTGGCGACGCTGGATCATGCCATCGCGTCAAACGGAACCCTGTTCAATCAGAAATTCCATCCGTCGGCTTTAAGCGGCCAGACCGGTCTGGAAAAGCTTGTCGCGCTGGTCAGAGGCTTCTTTGATCAGAAGGGCCTCCACGTTCAATACAACGTAGTCGGAAGGGAAACCCTGCTTGACGCCCAGAGAAATCCTGACGCTTACAGGAATTTAGTCGTAAGAGTCGCCGGGTACAGTGCACGCTTCACGGCGCTGGACAAAACTCTGCAGGATGATATTATCGCGAGAACGGAGCAGGTGTTTTAATGAACCACGAAGTTTTCGGAGTGACGGGAATCATAACCGAAATTCAAAAATTCTCGGTGCATGACGGGCCGGGGATCAGGACCCTCGTGTTTCTTAAGGGATGCCCTTTGAGATGCAAGTGGTGCTGTAATCCCGAAACGCAGATCAGGGCAAGCCAGACCTTCATGGAGAACGGAAAGCCCAGAACTGTCGGCCGGGAAGTCAGCGTACGGGAGATCATGGATGAGGTCAGAAAGGACAGCATTTACTATAGACGTTCCGGCGGGGGAATCACCCTGTCGGGGGGAGAGGTGCTGGCCCAGCCTGATTTCGCCAGAGCGATTCTCGAAGCCTGCAATATGAGCGGTATCAATACGGCGCTGGAAACGAGCGGATTTGCAAGCTTTGAAACGATAGAATCCCTGATTCCGTTTACGGATCTGTTCTTATTCGATTTGAAACACGTTTCGGCGGAGAAGCACAGATTATTTACGGGACAGTCCAACGAGTTGCTTTTGTCGAATCTGAAGAAGTTGTGCGAAAGAAATGTTCCGTTGATTGTACGGATCCCGGTAGTGCCTACCTTCAATCATACTCCGAGGGAAATCGAAGAAATCACCGGTTATGCGGCGGGCATCAAAGGCGTGAAAGAGATCCATCTGCTGCCTTACCACAGGCTCGGCGAGAGCAAGTATCAGGGTTTAGACCGAACCTATGAATTTTCTTCAATCGATCCGTTAAGTCGGGAGGATATGGTCGGCCTGCTTGAAATTGCCAGGAAAACGGGGCTGCCCTGCCAAATCGGGGGATGAATGAAAGGGAGATTTTATGGGAGAAGTTATGAGAGACGGCATACAACGCGTTATCGAAGAGTCGGTTCCCGGCAAACAGGTAACCCTTGCCCATGTGATCGCTTCGCCTGATCCTGACATTTATGAGCGCCTGGGAATCGATGAGAAGGGAGCGATGGGCATCCTGACGCTGTCGCCCTATGAGTCTTCCATCATTGCGGCGGATATCGCGACAAAGGCTGCCAATGTCGAGATCGGTTTTCTGGATCGGTTCACAGGCTCGGTAGTCATTACCGGAGATGTTCAAAGTGTTGAAACCGCGCTTCGAGCGGTGGTGGATACATTGAAGAATTTACTGGATTTTACGGTGGCGCCGGTTACGCGGACATGAGAAAGAAGCGCGTCATGATCGTAGGCCCGAAAAATTGCGGAAAGACGACTCTGGCAAACGCAATCAACAATGTTGACGGACCTCCGAGGAAAACACAGGGTATGATCTATGGCCCCGGAACAATAGACGTGCCTGCGTCCTATATTGAAAATTCATGGATGTACAAACATGTCATCGCTGAAGCACAGAACGCATCGCACGTCTTGATTCTGGTTGACCAGTCAGGAACTGTGGAAGTTTACTCGCCCGGATTCGCGAAAGTATTTAAGTGTCCGGTGATCGGAGTCATAAGCAAATGTGATTTAAAACCGGAGAATGAAGCATTATGTATCCGGCAGCTGAAAAGAACAGGCTGCCCGGAACCGTACTTTAAAGTCAGCATATCAAACAAAATCGGCCTTGCGCCGCTGCAGCGATATTTATTCGGAGACGCGGGAGAGTAAGGGGGAACGCAGATGAAGTTTATAACCGAGGGAGAACTCCGGGACAGATACAGGAAAGAACCTTTTACCGCTTATGGATTGCCGCCGGATGCGAAGCTGACCCCTGGAGCGCGTCAGTTTTTAACCGACCTGCGAATCGACATGCATGGCGATGGAGCGAGCAGGCAGGAATCTGCCGGGAAATACGGCAGGCAGACCAAAAGGCTCATCGCCAGGCTGAAATCCCTGGAAAGTCTGTTTCTGCTGACCTGTAAAGAGCTGCTGGATGAGGACGCCTTTCTGGCCCGGGAGATCCTTGGCCTTGAAAGCCTGTTTTCAGGCATAAGCGCTGCGGTGGAAGGAACCGGACAGCTGCAGGAAGTTCCCTGCGAGGGGTGCACGGGAATCAGTTCGGAGGACTTTGACAAGGATGTCGGCGATTGTTTTGATATTACAGAATTTCATATGCGGCTGGGGAACGGAGCGGAAATCCTGAAGCTTCACCGGCTGCGGTGCGCGCTTCGTGAAGTGGAAGCGTTTCTGCAGGAAGTATATGAGGAAAGCGGCAGGGAAGAGAACGTACCGTACGCGGAGATCCTTTACCGGATCAATATTATTGTCAATTTCTTATCCCGCATGATCTGCATGGCTGTCGGAGGGAAAAAATGTCTGAGAATAAAGTAACATTTGACTACTGCGATGAACTCGTCCAGGAATTTGAACGGGTTGTGGAAAGCCCCGTCCGGAGGACATCCTCCGTCTATTATACCGGGGTCGACCTTGGAACGGCATGCGTTGTGGTTGCGGTGCTCGATGAAAATCACAGGCCCGTGGCCGGAGCATATCGGTATGCGGATGTCGTCCGCGACGGCATGGTGGT
Organism: Anaerovoracaceae bacterium; assembly: GCA_035561275.1. Lineage (GTDB taxonomy): Bacteria > Bacillota > Clostridia > Peptostreptococcales > Anaerovoracaceae > Anoxybacterium. The sequence goes on from DATMXY010000024.1 coordinate 6,674, forward strand.
GGATTACATCGGAGCGATCAACATCGTACGGCAGATGAAACGGGAGCTTGAGGAAAAACTTGGCACAGAGTTGATTTATGCGGCGGCGGCGATTCCGCCGGGAACCGAAAGGCTGGACGGCGGAGCGGTCAAAAATGTCGTTCAGGCCGCAGGTTTTGAACTGACCAGGCTTCTTGACGAATCCACGGCTGCGAACGAAGTGCTGAAGATTGAAAATGGGGCGGTTGTCGATATCGGCGGCGGGACCACCGGGATTTCCGTTTTTAAAGACGGAAAGGTGATCTATGTAGCCGACGAGCCTACAGGAGGGACCCATTTCTCCCTGGTCATAGCGGGAGCATATCGGATGGACTTTGAGCAAGCCGAAGAATACAAGCGGGACGAGAGCCATCATAAAGAGCTGGAACCGGTCGTGAAACCGGTGGTAGAAAAAATCTCCTCCATTATTAATCAGCATATCAAAGGCCGCGACGTACAGGAGATATCCCTGGTAGGCGGAACGTGCTGCCTTTCAGGTATTGAGAGAATCATTGAACATCAAACCAATATCTGTACGCGCAAGCCAAGGAATCCGATGTTTGTTACACCGCTTGGAATTGCGCTCAGCTGTACCCGGGAAAGTATGGGATAAAGGAAGATGTGAGGGCGGAGTATGGAGTATCGAATTATGAAATCCCCTTCTGAGGGCGCTCTGAATATTCTGAAGCACCGCATGAGATCCGACGCCGCGCCGGAGATCGGCGAGGCGGGCGCGGTGGGCCTTGTGCAGGGCAGAATGATCGAGATCATCTGCGCTGCCGATATCGCTGAGAAAGCAGTCGGAGTTATCGTGGAAGACGTGAGAGGAAGCTGTCCGCAGAACATGATCATGATCGCTATTTTTGGAGACACGTCGTCTGTGGAATCTGCAATTCAGGAGATAAAGCGCAAGTTGGAAGAGGGGAAGAATCTATGTTAACGGCAAGGCTGATCAACAACGTATGGGCAACAAGAAAGACCGATTCGCTGAACGGATTTAAATTCATGCAGGCCGAATTGATCGGAGGAGGAAGCAGCAACGGTCAACGAATTATTGTTGTGGATACGATCAGCGCGGGAATCGGCGACAGAGTGATCATTACGCAGGGGTCTTCGGCAAGAAGAATGCTTGGAGACGACAGTATCCCCGTCGATGCGGTGGTTGTAGGAATCATTGACGCGGATTGCGATTTCGAATGACGGCGAGGTTTTAACATGAGTCTTTTTGAAAAGGTAAAGGAAGCGGGGGTCGTCGGGGCCGGAGGAGCCGGATTTCCAACTCACGTAAAGCTGTCGGCCAAAGCGGAATACATTCTTATGAACGGCGCGGAATGTGAACCGCTGCTTCGCGTCGATCAGCAATTGATGGCGTTGTTTCCGGATGAAATCATAAAAGGCTTTGAAGCGGCCGGAAGGTTTGTGGAAGCCAAAAGTGCGATCATAGGAATCAAAGGGAAGCATAAAGAGGTTATCGATCTCATGAGGAGCAGCATTCGAAAATTGCAGGCAGGGGATTTTGTGGAGGTAAAAGAGCTTCCGGATATCTACCCTGCAGGCGACGAGCAAGTTCTTGTATATCAACTCACAGGCAGAGTGGTTCCTGAAATGGGGCTCCCGACCCAGGTTGGGTGTGTCGTCATAAATTCGGAGACGGCGCTGAATATTTATCATGCGCTGCAGGGAAAGCCTGTAACCGAAAAATACATAACCGTAGCGGGAGACGTGCCGAATCGTCTGACGGTGAAAGTACCGGTGGGTATGCCGATCCTGGACGTATTGAGATTGAGCGGGATTTCGGATTTCAGCGGTTACACCGTCATCGACGGCGGACCGGTGATGGGAGCTGTTTTGAATCGCCTGGATGGATCTGTCACGAAGAAAAACAAGGGATTTGTCATTTTAAAAAAGCAGCATCCCTTAAGTCTGAAAAAATCCGCCTCTTTCGATCAGAAAAGAAGGGTGAACAGGGCTGCCTGCGAGCAATGCCGCATGTGTACGGACTTATGTCCCCGCTACCTGTTAGGCCATAATATGCAGCCCCACAAGATGATGAGATCCCTTAACTATGATTTGGGAGACGCGGAAGCGCAGAAGACCGCGCAGCTTTGCTGCCAGTGCAATTTATGTGAACTCTTCGCGTGTCCGGCAGGCCTTTATCCGAAAGCCGCAAATGATTATTTTAAAGACAGACTGAGTAAACAGAATCTGCGCTACAAGCCGGCAGAGACTCGTTTTGAGATACGGCCGGCCCGCGGCTGGCGCCTGGTGCCAAGCAAGCGTCTGGTGGCCCGGCTGGGATTGCACGATTACGATCGACCGGCCCCCATGACGGAAGTAACGGTAAATCCGGAAACGGTTTATATCACCATCGGACAGCATGTGGGAGCGCCTGCGGTTCCGGTAGTTTCCCCGGGCGAAGCCGTACGGCAGGGACAACTCATCGGCAAAATTCCGGAAGGGAATTTAGGGGCCGCAATCCATGCAAGCATTTCCGGAATTGTTTCGGAAATCTGCAGGGAATATATTGCGATAAGACGATGAAAATCTACGAATCCAGAAATTCGTGGTTTTCTAGCCTATCGTAGCCCGCCCAATCTGCAAAGCAGATTGATGGCGGACTCATGCAAAGAAATCACAAATCTACGATTTGTAGATTTATACTGCAATTCTGTCAGCGGCTCTACCGTCCGCAAGACGGACTCCTACGCAAGCAAGGCTTGCTACGCTGTCCGTTTTGCCGCTGCGGCTGAAGCCGCGGCAAAAAGGCAAAGAGCCGGACAGAATGTTAAGGAGGGCTTAACATGGCGGATGCAATAGGAATGGTTGAATTTACAAGCATTGCCCGCGGTATTTATGCCGCCGATCTGATGGTAAAGACCGCGGATGTGGAAATCATAACGGCCGGTTCGGTCTGCCCGGGCAAATATATCGCAATTGTCTGCGGCGATGTAGCGGCGGTACAGGATTCGGTAAAGGCCGGCGAGAAAACGGCGGCCGAGTTCTGGGTTGACTCCATCGTGATCCCCAACGTAAGCGGGCAGATATTTCCCGCAATAACAGGCGCAACGGCGCCTGAAAAGATTACGGCTCTGGGGATCCTGGAATCCTTCTCTCTGGCGACAATGATCATTGCCGCCGACGCAATCCTGAAGTCTGCGGAGCTTTCGCCCATCGAGCTGAGGCTTGGCAACGGACTTGGGGGCAAGTCATACTTTACATTTACAGGAGACGTGGGCGCGGTAGAGACCGGCGTCAAAGCGGGCAGATCGATTGCGGAGGAAAAAGGCCTGATGGTGAACGCCGAGATCATTCCTTCAATATCGGACCGGATGCTGCCGTCGTTACTGTAACGTGCAAAGGCTGGTTATTGTTCTGATAAGGGAATGAATGAAGGAGCGTTGAAATGAAACAATTAATTTGTTTTAAAGATGTTGAGGCAGCAAAACAATCCGGCAAAAACGTCATGACCGTTGAAGCAAAGGCCATCATCACGCCGGCGGCACAGGATGCGGCCAGGACCTACGGCATAGAGATTCAAAGATCCGCCATGACGCAGATAGGCGACTTATCTGGGCCACTCAAACTTTCAGAGGATGGGATCAACGCGGAGCTGATTTTCGCTTTACTGAAGATTCTGGCGGGAAAAGGTTTGTTAAGCGCCTTTGAGCCGAAGGAGTATGAGTCGGAAAAAACCCTGTCAGGATTGAAAATCGTACGGGGAAACACCGTAAAATATCGCCCCTTTGATACGGGCAGTCCTTCCGACAAGGTATTCTGCCGGGAATTCATCAATAAAGAGGATGGAAGTACCATGCGCGGGGGATTCATCACTCTTGAAGACAGCCGGTTTGATTGGGAAGGCGCATGTGAAGAGATATTCTATATCCTGGAAGGGATATTGAACATATTTGTCGATGGGAGCGCGTATGCCGCGCAGCCGGGGGACACAGTATTCTTACCAAAAGGTGCGAAAGCGGTCTTCCGTTCGGAAAAGATGACGAAGATCTTTTACACCGCTTGTTAAAGGAAGTTCCGTGTTAAAAGGTATTATTTTCGTGTTAGGAGGTACGATCCATGCAGGCATTTGGATTAATTGAGACAAAAGGTCTTGTCGCAGCGATAGAAAGTGCGGACGCTATGCTGAAAGCTGCAAATGTAAGACTGGTTGAACGCATCCTTGTAAAGGGCGGGCTGGTCACGATTCTGATCGAAGGAGACGTCGGAGCAGTCAAGGCGGCAACGGACGCAGGCGCGGCGGCGGCAAGCAGAGTGGGGGAATTGATTTCTGTTCATGTGATTCCGAGGCCTCATAATGAGGTGAGCAAGATTCTCGCGAAACAAGATCTGAAGACAATCAATTCTGCGGCGGCAGCGGGAAAGATCCCCGAAGAAACGGAGGCGGAAGCAGAGGCGGCGTCTGAGGCCGGTCCTGCAGAAGAGGCGGAAGAGGAAACGGGAGCGGCGTCTGAGGCCGGTCCTGCAGAAGAGGCGGAAGCGGCAGAAGATGAAACGGCGCCGGTCGATGAAGCCCAGACAGAGGCTGAAGCCGACAGTTCAGGAGAAGAAGAGCCGGAAATCCTTTCGGGAGAAGAGGAGTCGGAAATTCTTAACACGGAAGATGTCCAGAAAGATTACATAGACGGTCTGGTCAAAGAGGGAAAAACCGATCAGGCTTTGGAACTGCTGAAAAAATTGAGGGTCATGAAATTGAGGAATCTGGCCAGAGAATATACGGATTTTGAAATCACAGGAAGACAGATTTCCAATGCCGATAAAACATTGCTGGTCGAGAAATTTACAAAATATTATAAAAACCTGAGTTAATCATCAGAAAAATGCCAGGAAACGGCTAAGACGTCAAGAAAGGAGGAATTACAGAATGGAAAATTTTGATGATGATTTACGGTCTATACAAGAGGCGAGGGATCTGTCGCATTTAGGGAGAATTGCGGCAGAACAGATTGCCGCTTACAGTGAGGTGCAAATAGACAAAATCCTGCGCAATATGGTAAAGGCGGCACAAGAAAATGCGGTTTGCCTGGCCCGGATGGCGGTAGAAGAAACAGGATTCGGAAAGGTGGAGGATAAGACCTATAAAAACCATATGGCTTCCGTACTTTTGTATGATGCCATCAAAGACATGAAAACCATAGGCGTGATTCGTGAGGATGCCGCAAAGAGAGTGATTGAAATTGCGGAACCGGTCGGCTTGATCATGGGCATCGTTCCTTCTACCAACCCGACTTCTACAGTCATATTCAAAGCGATGATTGCAATGAAATCACGGAATGCCATCGTGTTTTCACCGCATCCTTCCGCAGCAAAATGCACCAAAAGGGCGGCAGAGATCATGAACGAGGCCGCGAAAGCAGCGGGCGCTCCTGATCATATTATCGGTTGCATTTCAATTCCGACGCTCAACGCTACCAATGAGCTCCTGAAAAGCAAGGAGGTCGCTTTAATCATAGCGACAGGCGGACCGGGAATGGTGAAAGCGTCTTACAGTGCCGGAAAGCCGGCGTTGGGAGTAGGGGCCGGAAATTCTCCCGCTTATATCGAAAGATCCGCGAATGTTCCGATGGCTGTCAAAAATATCATGGCAAGCAAAACCTTCGACAACGGCACCATCTGCGCTTCCGAACAGTCGATCATCTGCGAGGAATGCAACCGGGGAGAAGTCGTTGCCGAACTGAAGAAGCAGGGCGGATACTTTATGACGGCGGAAGAAACGGAAAAGGTGTGCAAATTGCTGTTCCAGAACGGGCACAGCATGAACGCGAAGTTTGTGGGGAAGGCCCCGAAGGTGATTGCGGATGCGGCCGGTTTTACGATCCCGGAAGGAACGCGGATCCTGGTCGGTGAGCAGCAGGGAGTAGGGGACGATAATCCGCTGTCTTTCGAAAAGCTGACTACCGTGATTGCCTTCTACACCGTAAAGGACTGGCATGAGGCATGCGAGCTGTGCATTCAATTGCTTCAGAACGGGATCGGGCATACCATGAGCTTACATACAGAAGACAGGGATATGGTGATGAAGTTTTCCGCCAAGCCTGCCGCGCGCATCCTGGTAAACACAGGAAGCTCTCAGGGTGCCACGGGCGCAAGCACGAGTTTGATTCCCTCCTTCACGTTAGGATGCGGAACCTGGGGAGGAAGCTCCATTTCCGAGAACGTATCGCCGATGCATCTGGTAAACATCAAAACCGTCGCGTATGGTGTAAAGGACTGCACGACTCTGGCTTCTGCCGATCCCAGCTTCAAGTATCCTCAGTTGAAGTCTGATCGTGAAACAGATTTAAGCCCGGCGGACCTGACGAATCTGGTGAATCAAATTTTAACCGCTGTGAAAGGGATCAACTGATGGATCATTGCGAAGGCATCCTGAATCTTTTACTAGGGGCTCTGCAGGCGGCGGCTTCCTCCACGGAAGAGAGCCCTGGCTTATGTATTCCCGTAGGAGTTTCAAACCGGCATATCCATCTTTGCCAGAATGATTTGAGTATCCTGTTCGGAGAAAGCTATCAACTGACAAGAATGAAAGAGTTGTCACAGCCGGGCCAGTATGCGTGCGAAGAAACGGTGACCATCTGCGGGCCGAAGTGCCCTATTGAAAAAGTCCGCATTCTTGGCCCCGTACGCGCTAAAACACAGGTGGAAGTCCTGCTGGGAGATTGCATCCGGATGGGGATCCGGCCCCATATCAGATTGTCAGGGGATCTCGACGGAACTCCGGGAATCGTTTTGATTGGTCCCAAGGGATCCATTCAAATAAAAGAAGGCGTAATTGTTGCACAAAGGCATATTCACATGACGCCGCAAGACGCCCGGCATTTTGAGGTACATGACGGACAGGTCGTCCGCATACAATCAGACGGCCCGAGGGGAGGCATTTATGACAATGTCACGATAAGGGCAAGCGATGCCTCCAAACTTGAGTGTCATATCGACACGGAAGAAACAAACGCTATGAACATGAATTCCATGTCAAAAATCACAATTATTAAATAAATTTTAAGGAGGTTTTAAAATGAAATTCGATGCATTAGGATTGATTGAAACAAAAGGTTTAGTTGGCTCTATTGAAGCCGCTGACGCGATGGTCAAGGCCGCAAACGTGTATCTCATCGGCAAGGTGCTCGTCGGAGGCGGACTTGTTACCGTCATGGTAAGAGGCGACGTAGGAGCCGTTAAAGCTGCTACGGATGCCGGCGCCGCCGCTGCCCAGCGTGTCGGGGAATTGATTTCCGTACATGTTATTCCTCGTCCCCATGCTGAAGTTGAAACAATTTTGCCGAACTCAAAAGGCGGCGAAGAATAAGCGGTACATAAACCGAATATTATAATCCGGCAGAATACTCCTTAAGCTGACACGAGCAACCGTGCAGGTGAAAGGAGTATTTTGCATAAAAACATATTGTTTTCAACCTCAAAGGATATTATTATATCATTAGGCAGTAATTGCCTGATCATATCAGGTGGGATATGAATGATAAAACACAGGGGGTATACCAATGCAAAATAACTTTAATAAAAATATTGCCGTTTTATTGGCGGTGATGATCACTGTCGTATTTATTCCGATTAATGCCTATGCTGCCAATGCGGCGGACACCATCACCTATACCACGGATGTCGACGAAGAAGTTGATTTTGAGGAAGAGGACTTTAATGAGGTCTGTTTGGATTTGACCGATGATGATTATGAGCTTGACTATGTAAAATTTACTCTGCCCTCCTCATCCAGAGGAACTCTCTATTATGATTACTACGATGACGAGGAAGAGGTCACGAGTTCCGACAGATATTACTATGATGATGACGACGAACCGTCCATATCGGATGTCACCTTGGTTCCCGATGATGAATACTCCGGCACGTTTACAATCAGCTATAGAGGCTGGGACGAGGACGGTAATGAGTTTACAGGCTCTGTTAAAATCACGGTTGACGACGATGACAGCGACAGCGACGGCGACATTGAATATTCCGTCGACGCGGACGATACCGTGACTTTTAAAAAAGCCGATTTTAACGACTACTGTAGGGATGAGAATGATGAAACCTTAGACTATTTGTATTTCGAGCTGCCTTCTTCGTCCAAAGGGATCCTGTATTATGATTATGACGACGATAAAGAAAGGGTGGACGAGGAGGACGAATACTACTATTCGAAAAGTCCCTCCATTTCCGACATTACCTTTGTTCCCAATGACGACTATTCCGGCGACGTCGAAATTGACTTTTCAGGATATGATGTCGACGCCGATACCATTTCAGGTACCGTCCTGATCAGCGTCAACAATGATGACCTGGACGAAGCCGATGATATTGAGTACAGCGTTACCGTAGGTTCCCATATTACTTTTAACGATGATGATATTAACGAGGTTTGTGAAGATTTGACGGATGAAAGCCTTGATTATGTGAGATTCACTTTACCGACTTCCTCAAAGGGAACCTTATATTATAACTATAATTCCTCAGGAAGCAATACGAAGGTTAGTGCTTCGACAAAGTATTACTATAAAAAGAGCTCTTATCTCAAAAACGTATCTTTTGTACCTTCCGGCAGCACCGGAACGGTTACCATATCATACACGGGGTATAACAGCGAAGGAAGCGCTTTTTCAGGTGAGATCAGTATCTCCGTGAAAGCAAAGACGGTCTCGCCCAATACGACGTCTCAGTATTTCAATGACGTAACCGGCAATTATTCCTGGGCTGTGCAATATGTTGACAGTCTCTATCCTTCAGGAGTCCTAACTGGAACCCTCAATGCTAACGGAACAAGAAGCTTTAACCCGTCAAGCAATATTACGAGAGGCGATTTTATGCTGATCCTGTCCAGGGCATTAAACCTGACATCCGGTTCAGGTACAAGCGGTTTTTCCGATGTGCCGTCCGGAAGCTACTATTATGAGGCGATTACCGCTGCAAAAGCATTGGGCATTGCCCAGGGAACCAATAACAGGTTTAATCCGACTGCGACAATCACAAGGGAAGACGCCATGGTCTTGACTATGAGAGCGATGAGTGTCAGCGGTATGGGATACGTCCCCGGGGATACCAGCACCTTGTCCTCATTTAATGACCAAAACATGATTTCCAATTACGCCCGGGATGCGATCGCTACTCTGGTCAAGTCCGGTATCATTACCGGCAGCAACAATCAGATTAATCCCAAGTACAATATCACCAGAGCAGAAGCGGCGGCCGTTATCTATCGCGTGAAATATTAAACCTGGTATTTGATTTGTTAAGCAAACAGGTGCGGTCTCAAAACTTATTTTGAGACCGCACCCGTTTATTTATGCGACGCCGGATTCCCTGATCAGTGTTCCGGATTTAAATGAAGTACTCAATTGTGTTGGCCGGACTTTTCTGAGTATCCCGGTTGAATAGGATGACGGCTTCTCTCGTTTCTATCGGTCCAAGGGCATAGTCGCCTTTGCCCTCGCTATTCAGTATTTTGTAGGCCACCCTGCGGTTCATTTTCCCCGGTTCACCTGTGATGAGCTCGATGTCTCGGGTGCGGAACGGCTTTTTTCGATAATAAGGGTCAAACAGGTAAATATGTTTGTCATCCGCACTTGTCAGTAACACATAGTGCCAGCCGCCGTATCTGACCCGCACTACCACTGCGCCGCCCTGCTGCAATCCCACTACGATTTTACTGTTCTGGCCGATAAATACTTCCCGACCCGTGAGAAATTCGCATTGGACCGGAAAGCGCTTGACTTTTCCGAACTGGTTGAGCCAATTAGACAAAAACATCATCGCCATCCGCGAGGTGCCGCTTTTTCCGGATTCGCCCTTGCAGTTGTATGCGTCCAGACAGTAAAGTACAATATGTTTGACAACATCGGGCGGAATCTCCTCCCTGTTGAATAGATAGTTGATGGCGTTGAGCATTGTGGTTGGTCCGCAGTCGTATTCAGTTGTCTGATAGCTCAGTGGATTTTTCATAGAAGCCTTTCCTTTTGACGTTTAGCTTTGGCCCTTAATCAATGTTAAATTCATATTATCATATATGAATAGTATAATATAATAATATGACGTACTTTGCAAGATAATTTTTTTTGGTGGGTGCAAATATGGAAACTCAAGATGATAAAGATTTAAATATGGGGAAAAAACAGGAATTTGTCTTTAAGAAAGAAAATGGGACAGGAGAGTGAGACTGAACTTGAGTAGGGTGGAATTGCAAATCCACCCTACAGGCTCGAACGACGGCGTCCGTCCCCCCACTGACGCCTACGGTTTCGGGCTATGGTAAGTGAATTACCATAGCCCAAAACTGTTCGTTCAACGATTTTAGTGCCGTGCGAACATTCGCCGCAGGCGAATCGCACATGGCTATTCAAATCGAACAAGTCGATTTGAATGAGGCGGAGGTCATACATCCGCCGCGGCGGCGGTTTGTTTCGCCAGCTCCTTTATGGATAATGTGCGGTATTTACGAAGGTACGTTTTAAGCTCGTCGCCGATGGGCTCCTTCCATTCGTCGCGTATACCGTCGATACCCACGATGATGCCGATCGCGGTCAGTATCTGTGCGGCGCTGCAGTCCACGTCCTGCCCTTCCATGGAGATGATGTGGGCGGTCTCATCAAAGTCACAGCCGCCAAACCACAGGGCGGCAACCTCCGCGGCTGCGTTGGGGTAGGCATGGATCCAGTTGTACTGCGCAAACCGCTTCTCGCACATGCGCCAGGCAGGTTCCCAGCCATCTGACTCCAGGCAGGCATCCAGCGCGAACTGTACGACGGAACGGTACTCGCATTGGCCAGGTATCATTTCAACACACTGCCGCACAATCTTCCGTATATCTTTTTCCACGTAGGAAAGGGATACCAGCACCGCGTTGAATACTTCCCCGATGATTCCATTATTAAAATGGCTGACTTCTCCGTCCAGCCAGGCCAGACGTGCGGCTTCCTCAGGATTGCCGGGAGCCAGCATTCCGCAGATGGCGCCCCGCATCTGGGCGCCGATCCATTCGCCGAAGGGATTGTCGACAAGGCCGCTGTCCGGCGGCATGATACCCCAGCGGATATTCCGGAGCGCCATTTCTTCCGCAGACCAGCCTGACGGGACATATCCAATCCAGGCTTTGGCCACATCCGCGGATGTGATTGCCTTGCCCTTCTCTTCATAGGCGTACAGGAACGCGAGCTCATAGGTAATGTCATCGTTGTATGTGCTGGGTTTGCGAAGGTAGTTCCGCACTTCCCCGAAGGTTTCGCGTATTTTATCGGTGGTGTAACCCTCCACCATGGTGCCGACGGCACCGCCGATGATCTGCGCCATCCAGCCGGCGTACATCTGCTGCTCCAGCCTGTCTTTTGCGACCGGCATGCGGGCCGGGAATACCGCGTCAGACCGGAAGCTTTCCCAGTCATGGTATTGCCTGAACTTCCAGCTGGGCGCGCGCTCATCTTTCCTGGCATGATTGACTGCGTGCCACAGCTCCGTAGTGATCATATTCAGCCGCACCATGTCGTCGTTCTTCAGCGCCTCCAAACCCTGCTCATACAGCTCGACGCCGTTATCCACAATGTACCCGAGGTTTTCTTTGGACTGAATGGCGGCCAGCATGATGCTTTCCGGCGCATAAGAGCCGGGAACATTGCTTTCCCAAAGCAGCTTCATGTGGAAATCCTCGGAGGCTCCCACTTCAAATTGGGCTTCCCAGGTCTGTTCCTCCTCGCTGAGCAGCTTCGGCACCGCGTTATCGGTTATCTGACGTTCCAATTCCCACGCTTTCATTGTATATCTCCTTTTCGGTAATACCGTTAAGTTCAGGTTTGCTTCTCCTTCTCGAGATAATGCTCCATAGCAGCCCGGAGCAGTCGGATAAAGCCCTCGCGGTCAATATTCATACAGACCTTCGCGTTCGGAGCCTTTCCGGTTATCCTGCCGATGTCGGCGACTGTGGCTCCCGTTGTGTATAAGCCCTGTGTTTCGATGTCAATGTGGTAATCGACGGTTGTGAACAGCTCCGGCGCAATCAGATATGCCACAGCGCATGCGTCGTGGACCGGGCTGCCCGCAAAGCCCTGCGCCTCATGGAACTTCCAGAAATAGTCCAGAAGCTCGGCTGTTATCACCGGGACCCTGCCGCGCATGGAGCGAAACATTTCAACTTCCCCGGGCAGTACGAGCGCCTTGTGAGTCACATCAAGACCGCACATGACGAGTGGTATGCCGGATCGGAACACGATATCCGCCGCCTCCGGGTCCACCAGGATATTGAATTCCGCCGCAGGCGCCCAGTTTCCGCCATAAACGGCGCCGCCCATGATGCTCAGCATTTCGATATGGGCTTTTACATCCGGATGGGCCAAAAGCAGGGCGGCGATATTGGTCAGCGGGCATGTGACCACGATGGTCACCTTGCGCCCGGCATTGCCGGCATTCAGAATCTCCCGATACAGCAGCTCCACCGCGCCGCAGGGCTCTTCAACAAGATCCGAGTCGGGTATGTCAGGCCCGTCCAGGCCGCTGTCGCCATGAACCGACGGCGCTACAATCAACTCCCGTATCAGTGGGTGTCCGGCGCCTTTTGCCACCTTCGGCCTGGCGCCGGACAGAGAAATGACGCGCTTTGCGTTATGCAGCGTCTTTTCTGCAGTCTGGTTGCCGGCGCTGACCGTCACGGCGCGTACGTCCAGCTGCTCTGACGAGAAGGCCAGCAGCAGTGCGATGGCGTCATCATGTCCGGGATCACAATCAATTAATACAATGCGTTTCATTGCGTTTACACTCCGTTATTTATTGTTTAATCTCTGAAATCTGCAGTTAGTGTACTGTATCGCTCACATTTCGGCAAATGACTTGCCTAAATTTCCATCTGCGTTGTTGTTGTCGCTCGCCGTAGCTACGGCTACGCCTCGTTCCTCCGCCTAGCAGGCTGAAAATTTATTCGGCGTCATTTATCCAAAAGTGAACGAGACAGTACACTAGCTTTCCGCCGGATGACGTTTTTTCTTTCTGCGGCGTTCCATCGATATGGAATAGATAACCAAACCCACGATTGTCACTACGTAGGGGATCATCTTGACCAGTTCATCCGGTATGCGCGCGGCGGCAAGCACATTGGACACAGCGTCGGCTGCGCCGAAAAGCAGCGCGGAGAACATGCCGCCCACAGGGTGGAGCTGTCCCATGGACGCGGCTGCCAGAGCGATAAAGCCGCGGCCGGAGACCATATTCTGCCCGAAGCCGTTCATATAGCCCATCGACATGAACGCACCGCCGAGGCTTGTGATAAAACCGCTTATGAGCAGGGCGACCCATTGTGTGCGCTCCACATGGATACCGACAGACTCGGCAGCTTTTGAATTTTCTCCCACACTGCGGATCCTCAGCCCCAGGCGCGTCTTGAATAACAGTACCCAGACGACGATTACCATAATGAATGCCACATAAGTCAGTACGTTGTGCCCTGACAATATCTCACCGACTACCGGGATATCATTCAGGCCGGGGATATTGAGGTTGGGGAAGGCTTTGGTGGCGATGCTCGATGTATTTCCTTTATCGTGTATGATCGTGTACATAATGAAAACGGTGCCGCCGACTCCCAGAAGATTCAGAGCTATGCCGGCCAGAATGATGTCAGCTTTCAGCCGCAGTGAGAAAAAGGCCAGCATCACTGTAATCAGAAGCCCTGCGGCAATAGCGGCCAGGAAGCCCAGCCACAGGCTGCCGGTGAGGCCGGAACCCAACGCGCCTCCCAGCGCCGAGAAGAGCATGATGGCTTCCAGTGCAATATTGGGGGTGCCGGCCCGTTCCGCGACGACAGAACCCAACGTAGCAAACAAAATCGGGGTGGTCACCCGCAGGATACTGTAGATAAACCCGAGGGAGAAAATATAGCTGAATGCTTCATTCATGCTTATCCACCACCTCTCTGACCACCATCCTCTGTCTGTAGGAGTCGAGGAAGACTTTGGCTGATACGAACAATATGATTATGCTTTGAATGATCGATATGATTTCGTTGGTCACGCTGGTGGAACTGCTCATGACGTCCGAACCGATACGCAGGTACGCCAGAAAAAATGCCGCAACAGGAATGAATATAGGATTTTTGCGGGCCAGTATCGCAACGATGATGCCGTCAAACCCGTAGCCCGGCAGAGAGGACCATTGAAACCGCTCGTACATTCCCAGTACCTGCACTGCGCCCCCGACGCCGCCAATGGCGCCGCCGATGAACTGTGACACCAGAATGACGCCGCTGACGCCGATGCCCGAGTATTTTGCAAAAGTCATGTTTTCGCCGGTCAGCTTCAGCGAATAACCCCATTTGGTCCGCTTCATATAAATACTGACCAGCACGATGGCAAGCACCATCAGGATAAGGCCGTAATGGATGCGGGTACCCGTGAACATGAGGCTCAGGGTGGAGTCCTCAGGCATCTTGTATGTGGAAATATATCCGGAATCCGGGTCTTTCAACCCCGACCCGGTGAATATTATGTATTTGAACAAATAATACACCACATAATTGAGCATCAGGGAGGTGACCAGCTCGGACGTACCCCACCTGACCTTCAGGGCGGCTGCGAGCAGGCATATGAGGCCGCCGATAAGTCCGCCGGCAAGGATTGCAACGAGCGGATGGATGAACGGCGGAAACGGCGCACACAATGCGATCATCGCCGCGACTGCCCCTCCTGCATAGAAGGTTCCCTCCGTTCCTATATTGAACTGGTTTGCCGCGAACATAACGCTGACGGATAAACCTGCGAAGGTGAGGGGGATCATCAGCTCGATCACGTTCCCGAAGCGCCGCTTTGACTGGAGCGCTCCTGTGAACAGCTTGGAAATGGCGGCTCCGGCGTCATCGCTGATGAGAAAAATAACCACCACCGCAAACAGGACGCCGATCATAATCGCCGCCGCCAGCCTCACAATCGTGAAATTCCTGGTAAGCCAGGACCTCACATTATGCATAGAAGCACCTCCCGATCTCTTCTTCACTCATGGACCGGACACCCAGCATATACAGTCCCAGGTCGCTTTCCTGCAGGCTGTCCGTATCAGGGAACCAGGCGCAGATCCGTCCTCCGTACAGCACGATGATGCTGTCGCTAAGGGACATCACTTCCGTGAGGTCGGACGATATCAGCAGCACCGCAGCCCCTTTATCCCGCAGATCCAACAATTTATTATGGATAAGGCTGGCGGCTCCGACATCGATACCCCTGGTGGGCTGGTCTGCGATAATCAATGCGGGGTCATCCATAAACTCCCGCGCCACCACCACTTTCTGGATATTGCCGCCGGAAAGCATCCTTACCGTAGTTTCTTCGGAATTTGCCTTTATCTGATAGTCTGAAATCAGTTGTTTAGCGGTCTTTGCCAGCTTCCGCCACCGAAGCAGCGGCCCGATCCGGTAGTCTCGTTTTTGATAGATGTAAGATGCGATATTTTCTGTAATGGAGCAGTCCTGCGCAACGCCGGTCTCCATTCGCTCCTGCGGTATATAGGCTACCGAAAGATCACGGATTTGGCGGATGCCCTTCCCGGCGATGTTTGTCCCGGATAT
This sequence comes from Anaerovoracaceae bacterium, assembly GCA_035561275.1. Classification (GTDB taxonomy): domain Bacteria; phylum Bacillota; class Clostridia; order Peptostreptococcales; family Anaerovoracaceae; genus Anoxybacterium. Next base: position 22,251 of record DATMXY010000024.1, read on the forward strand.
CTCTATCGTCCCGGAGGATGGCTCTCTGGCGCCGGTGAGCATATCCACAAGCTCTTTCTGACCGTTGCCTTCGACGCCGACCATTCCGACGATCACTCCGGACCGGAGGGAGAAGCAGACATCATTCACCGCTTTCTTGTTGTTCTCGGTTATGTAAGTCAAATGGCTGGCGTTCAGGCGGACTTCACCAGGTCTGGGCGGTGTGGTATTGACGGCTGCCGTCACTTCCTGGCCTATCATATACTCCGATATCTTGTCGATGGAGATGTCAGCCATCCTGTAAACACCGACGGTTTTGGACTTGCGCATGATGGTGACTCTGTCGCACAGCTCCTGTACCTCCCGCAGCTTATGGGAGATGAATACGATCGTGTGGCCCTGTTCCTTAAGGATGAGGAGCTGCTTGAATAATTCTTCCGTTTCCTGCGGCGTCAGCACAGCCGTCGGTTCGTCCAGGATAAGCACTTTGGCCTTGCGGAACAGGACCTTGAGGATTTCAACCTTTTGCTTGTCTCCGACAGGCAAATCATCCACGCGCGCGCTGACATCGATATCAAAACTATATTTTTCACAGAGTTCCTTCGTAACACGGACTGCTTCGGCTTTATCCAGAAGGAAGCCCTTCACCGGTTCCGAGCCCAGCACGATGTTTTCAGCCACTGTCATGGAGGGAACCAGCATAAAATGCTGCTGCACCATGCCAAGCCCCAGCTGCAGCGCCTCGGATACGGAATGGATCTTTACGGTTTTGCCGTAGATGCTGATCGTGCCGCCGGTGGGCTGCTCGATGCCGAAGAGGATTTTCATCAACGTCGTTTTACCGGCGCCGTTTTCTCCGACCAGGGCGTGGATCTCTCCGGGTCTGACGCTGAAATCCACCTCATTGTTGGCCATAACGCCATTCGGGTAGATTTTGAGTATTTGTTTCATTTCCAGTACAGGTTCCAGATGTATCACCGCCCCACTCACGTTTACATATATTAGCTCGCCCAATTTTGCGCACCTAACCACATTTGCGGAGCAAATGTCCGGTAGGTGCCATACGGGAATTCCCCGGCTTGCGCACCTATCCACATTTTCGGAGAAAATGTCTGGAAGGTGCCATACAGAAATTGCCTGGCTTTAGCCAGAGTGCAATTTTCCAGTTTAGCCGGATGGGAATTCTTCCGTTCAAGGCAAATTGTCGGCGAACTTATGCAAGGAAATCACAACGTCCCTTTAAGGGACTCCGACTCGCTTTGCTCGCTGCTGTCCGTTTTGCCATTGCAGCTAAAGCTGCGGCAAAAAGGCAAATCTCTGATTTGTAAATTTCTACTGCATGAAAGCAAGGGCAACCTGATTGGATACAGGTTGCCCCTGAACAATTTGAAATAACGCTTATTTATTCATGATCGCCTTGCAGTCTTCCGCGGCCTTATCCAAAACGGCCTTCGGATCTTTGCCGGCAGCAAAGACTTCCTGCATCGCATTGATCATCGTCTGGTTCAGTTCACCCTGCTGCGGAATCAGCGGGTCTGAGATCTGCGGTTGATAGATGGCAAGCAGATCGGCGAACGCGCTGGACAGCGGGTATTCAGCCTTGTATGCGTCGCTGGTGGAGTAATCCGTATTGGCCGGGATCATTCCGCACTGGGCGACGATCTTCTGGGCCTCTTCCGAAGTCATCCATTCCATGAACGTCCAGGCCTGCTCCTTGTATTCGGAATTCTTGGACAGGCATGTTACCAGCGGATACATGGTGGGGTTCGGCGCATATTCTTTTCCGTTGTAGACTACGTTCGGGGATGGGATGATGCCGATGTCGTCCATCATGGAAGGATCGTTGGCTTCGCACATTCCGACGAACCAGGGTCCGTCATAATTGAAGGCGGCCAGTCCGTTCCAGAAATATTCCCTGGAATCCTTCTTGTCGGGAGCGGCTTTTCCGTATCCGTCCTTCAGCAGATAATCCTGCCACTGCTGGGCGGCCCATACGTTGGCTTCATTGTTTACCTGAATCCTGTCAGCCGTATACGGTCCGGTTTCTCCGGGGAAGTACAGTCCGCCGGAAACCTGGCGGGCAAGCATTCTGGCCCATTCTGAAACTACGAAACCGTGAGAGCTGTTGACTACGCCCATTCCGATTATGCCCTTTTCCTTCAGGGTCTTTGAAGCGTTTACAAAGTCGTCCCAGGTCTTGATGGAGGCGGGATCGATGCCGGCGTCAGCCAGGATGCCTTTGCGGTAGAACAGAGCGGTGGTTCCCCAGGCATAATTGGAAAGCGCCAGGGTCTGGCCGTCAAACTCGCACATATCCTGTCCGGTCAGCAAAGCTTTGTAATCGGTGCTGCCCATATAAGGGGTCAGGTCCTCGAATACGCCGCCTTCCCGCAACGCATTGTAGGAAGCTACGTTTTCAGGATATACCTGCATGATATCAGCTTCGTTTCCGGCCATGATCTCGGTTGTTACGTTATTCCAGTAATCCGCATAGCCGGCGCCGTACACTTCGACCTTGATGTCGGGATGCTCGGCATTGAACGCCTCAATCAGAGCATCGATGGCGGCCTGATGAGGTTCCTCCACATATACTGACGTTGCGAATAAAATCGTTACGGGTTCCACGGGTTCTTCCGTATCTCCCTCAGTCTCGCTGCCTCCGCCGCCGCAGGCGGTGAAAGAAGTCAGTACTAAAATCGCAACAAGCATAAGTACCAGGAATCTTGCTAGTTCTTTCTTTTTCATAAAGCTTCTCCTTCTT